>JAPLFH010000047.1 GCA_026390815.1 Ignavibacteriales bacterium
CCGTGGCTGTCGTATAAGAAAATGAACTCATTAAATAATCTGTGTACAGTTCTAAGAGTTCTTTTTTCATCGCATACCTCTGATTTTTGTCACCAGAAATTTAATACCTTTCTTTCTCTTTGCGTAAGGTGAGTTAATAATTGAATTGGATTTTGGTGCAATTAAATATTAAATGTTTCATGTTTATAAAATACTTTTAACTCCTCTATAGTCCCACAAAAATTGCCCTTGACTATAAATTGAAAAGTGATAAATATATATGTATCAACTAACATGAAAGGAATGCATATATGAATAACAGGAAAGTACAAACAAAAAGTGGTTCTATTTTAGATGAAGCAAAAATTGAAGAATTTAAATCAGCATTGCGCGGGCAATTAATCAGACCCGGGGATGATAGTTACAATTCTACCCGAAAAATTTGGAATGCAATGATTGACAAATATCCCTCTCTGATTGTAAGAAGCTCGGGTGTATCTGATATAATTCATTCAGTAAATTTTGCAAGGAATAATAATTTAATAGTGGCAGTTAGAGGAGGCGGGCATAATATTGCTGGAAATGCAATTTGCGATGGAGGTCTTGTAATTGATCTTTCATTAATGAAATCCGTAAGGATTGATGCGTCATCCAAAACAGCTCGGGTTGAAGCTGGAGCAACTTTAGGAGATTTTGATCATGAAGCTCAATTATTCGGTTTTGCAACTCCGTTAGGAATTAATTCAACTACTGGTGTTGCGGGGCTTACTCTTGGTGGTGGTTTTGGATGGTTGAGCAGAAAGTATGGGTTATCAATCGATAATCTAATTTCAGTTGAAGTCGTTACTGTTTCAGGTAAATTAATTAAAGCCAGCAAATCTGAAAATTCAGATTTGTTTTGGGCTATCAGGGGTGGGGGTGGAAATTTTGGAATTGTAACTTCTTTTGAATTCCAATTACACAATGTTGGACCAGAAGTACTTGCTGGATTAATTATTCATCCAATTAATGCTGCAAGGGATACACTCCGATTTTATCGCGATTTTATTAAATCTACTCCTGATGATTTTGTTTGTTGGTTTGTATTAAGAAAAGCGCCTCCTTTACCTTTTCTTGCACCAGAATGGCATGGAAAAGAAATTCTTGCACTTGCAGTTTGTTATTCCGGAAAAGTTGAACAAGGGGAACGAATTGCCAAACCTCTAAGGTCATACGGTAGACCTCTGGCAGATATAATTGGACCGATGCAATATAAAAATTGGCAGACAGTGCTTGATCCTTTGCTAACACCTGGAATGCGTAATTACTGGAAGTCTCATGACTTTCTGGAATTAAGTGATGGACTTATTGATACACTGATTGAATACGCGCGTAAAATACCGGACCCACAAACTGAGATTGCTATGGCACAGCTTGGTGGTAAAGTAAGTAAAATTCCAATTGATGCGACCGCTTATACTCACCGTGATGCACAATATATTATGAATGTACATGGAAGATGGGAAGATTCAGCTAAAGATGAAGCATGCATTGCCTGGGCACGGGGACTTTACCAGGCTGTTACTCCTTATGCCACAGGTGGTGTATATGTAAACTTCCTTACACAGGAAGAGCAGGATCGGGTTCATAATGCTTACGGTTCTAATTATAATAAACTTGTTGAAATAAAAATTAAATATGATCCGAATAATTTTTTCAGCATTAATCAAAATATTTCACCAACCTATGAATATGTGGAAGACGATGAATAAATATGAACAAGTTCAGATTCTATTTCTTCCAAGCTGAATAAATTGTATTAGAATATCAATTAAAAATCAGGCAGGGAATAATACCTGCCTGTTATTTCTCCAATTACTTTAATTGTTTAATCCGCCCAAAGATTCATCCCATTATTTTAAATTATATTGAATGCTATATTGTTAGCCAATTAATCACATTTGTTTCTATATTTGCACATCAGAATTAACTTTTTAAGAGTTTCAAGTAAACACATTTTGTATTCTTTCATTTTTATAATTAGTCAAGTATTTTCCACACAATATTTGGAGAAAAAATGCCTGTAATTAGACCATTTAAAACAATTCCCGAATTGTTTGTTATACTTAGCGAAGAGTATAGTAAAGTTGCTGAACATCCATTAATGAAATATAAATCCGGTAATGAATGGAAAGGAATTAGTTACGCACAATTTGGAGAGGAAACAGAAATATTTGCTCTTGGATTATCAACGCTTGGGATAAAACGTGATGATAAAATTGCAATCATTTCAGAAAACCGTCCGGAATGGGTGTACTCAGATATGGCAATCATCGGATTGGGTGCCGTTGATGTACCGCTTTATCCATCCTTAACATCTGATACAGTTGAATTTATATTAAATAATTCGGAATCAATTGGTATCATTGCCTCGAATAAATTTCAGTTAAATAAAATTTTAAAGATCAAAAAGAATTGTAAGTATCTAAAGTTCATTATAATTCTAAATGAAAAAGATATGCTTTCCGGCGAACCTAACTTGTACACTTTTAAGGAAGTTCAGGAAAGAGGAAAAGAATTCAGAAAAAATAAACCGTTCCTCTTTAAAGAAAATTTGAAACTTGCAAAGGAAGATGATCTATGTACCATTATTTATACTTCAGGAACTACCGGCGAACCAAAAGGAGTAATGCTAACTCATAAGAATATTGTTTCCAATGTATTAGCTGCAACAGAAGCAATTCCTTTTTCTAAGGATGATCTTTTCCTTTCATTCCTACCATTATGCCATATATTTGAGCGAATGGCTGGATATTATTCAGCTTTTTCTGCCGGGGCAGGTATCGCGTATGCAGAAAGCATTGAAGCAGTTGCGCAAAATATGATAGAAGCGAAACCAACTATTATTACAACTGTTCCAAGGTTGTTCGAAAGAATTTACAGTAAAATAAAAAAGAATGTTGATAGTCAGCCGGAGAAAAAACAAAAAATATTTAATTGGGCTATTAAGATTGGTAGAGAATATGCTCAGGCTAAAAAAGCAGATAAAGTTTCTTTAGCGTTATCTATAAAGCATAAAGGTGCAGACACTTTAGTTTTTAAAAAATTACGCGAAAAGACTGGTGGAAAACTAAGATTTTTTGTTTCCGGTGGTGCCGCATTACCAAGAGAATTGGGTGAATTTTTTGAAGCAGTTGGCATTACAATTATTGAAGGTTATGGGTTAACTGAATCATCCCCTGTAATTGCTGCAAACAGAGTTGATGATTACAAATATGGAACTGTTGGAAAAATTTTTCCAGGTGTTGAAGTAAAAATTGCGTCTGATGGAGAAATACTTGCCCGCGGTCCAAATATTATGCAGGGATATTACAAAAATAAAAAAGAAACGGATGCTGTTTTAAAAGATGGTTGGTTGTACACCGGAGATATTGGTGTGTTTGATGCCGAAGGATTCCTGATGATTACCGATAGAAAGAAGCATCTCTTCAAAACATCAACTGGAAAATACATTGCTCCAACTCCAATTGAAAATCTTTTTCTTGGCAGTAAATATATTGATCAGTTTGTTCTGATCGGCGATAGAAGAATGTTTTTAAGTGCGCTTATCGTTCCAGATTTTGAGGCAATTAAAGAATATGCTGATTCGAATAATATTCCTTATTCCAGTATTGAAGATTTATCTGACAAGAAAGAAATTTATGATTTAATTCAAAAAGATCTGGAACAATTTCAGAAGCAGCTTGCTAATTTTGAGAGAGTTAGGAAATTTGTTCTGTTAGATAAACCATTTACATTGGAAACAGGAGAAATAACTCCAACTCTGAAATTGAAAAGAAAAGTAATTGAAGAAAGATATGGCAGCTTAATTGATGAAATGTATAAGAGTTTGGAGAAATAATTAATAAATGAAAAGGGGCTTAAAGCCCCTTTCGATTAACAGTTAAATTAAGTTTAGCTGCAGCCTGAAGTTGAACCGCAAGTCATACATTTTAAACACGTTCCATTCCTAACCATTGTTATGCTTCCGCACTCCGAACAAACATCTCCCGTGTAACCTTTTTCCCGCGCCTGCTTAATTTTTTCTCCTTCGGGATTGTATACTTTGGCTAATGGTTTTATTTTCAATTCAGTTTTTGACTTGAAAGTTTTTGCATCCGTTCTATCCAGTTCGATCATTTTTTCACTAATAACTTCTTCGCTCACGTATTCGTCATTCGATATTCCGCTTATTGTATCGCGTGTTGTTTTGTTATTCATTCCATCTGAAGGCACGTGGGCAAGATCATTTCTGCTTAAATACGTTACGGCAAGTTCGCGAAAAATATAATCGATTACCGAAGTTGCCATTTTAATTTTTTCGTTTCCATTTACAATTCCGCTTGGTTCAAACCTAGTGAATACAAATGCATCAATAAATTCTTCAAGCGGTACGCCGTGTTGCAATCCAAGTGAAATAGAAATGGCAAAACAGTTAAGCAAACTTCTGAATGCTGCTCCTTCACGATGCATGTCTATGAATATTTCACCAAGCTGTCCGTTGTCATATTCACCCGTTCTGATATAAACTGATTGCCCGTTGATTTTAGCTTTTTGTGTGTAGCCGGTTCTTCTATCCGGTAATCTTCTTCTCTTTGCAATGTAACGATGAATAATTCTTTCAGCAATCTTAACAATATCGTTGGAAGCTTTATCTTCAATTATGCTTTCATATTCTTCAACTGCAATTGTATTAAGCGGTTGAGAAAGTTTGGAGCCATCTCTGTACAACGCATTTGCCTTCAATCCAAGTTTCCAGGATTCCATATAAGCATTTTTAATGTCATCAATTGAAGCATGATTTGGTAAGTTGATAGTTTTAGAAATTGCTCCGGAAATAAATGGTTGAGCCGCCCCCATCATCTTTATATGTGCATTAGCTTTAATGAACCTTGTTCCTCTCTTACCGCATTTGTTCGCACAGTCGAAGACAGGGTAATGCTCATGCTTTAAGAAGGGAGCACCTTCAATTGTCATTGCACCGCATACGTAATCATTCGCTGTTGCAATTTCCTGTTTAGAAAATCCGAGCAAAGAAAGCATATCAAAATCCCAGGCATTCAATTGCTCTTTTGTAAAGTCTAATTTCTTAATGCAAAATTCTTCGCCAATAATAAATTTGTTAAATGCAAAACTAATTTCAAATACTGATGGAAGAATTGCTTCAATTTTTTCAAGAACGTCATCAGTAAAACCTTTCGCTTTAAGTGATTCATAATTAATGTTAGGGCAATTTTTTAAACTGCCGGCGCCTTTGCCATACTTAATTATTTCATTTATCTGTTCTTGATTGTATCCCAATCTTTTTAGAGCTGGAGGTATGGATTGATTAATAATTTTAAAATATCCACCGCCAGCAAGTTTTTTAAATTTAACCAGTGCAAAGTCCGGCTCAATACCGGTAGTATCGCAATCCATTACCAATCCTATTGTTCCAGTTGGAGCAATTACTGTTACCTGGGCATTTCTAAAACCATAACTTGTTCCTAAGTCCAAAGCTTTATCCGCATCCTCATGCGCCGCTTCCAACAAATCAGATGGGCAATCTTTAGGATTAATACCTACCGGAAAAATTGAAAGCCCTTCGTATTCATCTTTAGGAACGTTATACGCTGCTCTGCGATGGTTACGAATTACCCGAAGCATTGATACTTTATTTCTTTCATATGAAGAAAAGGAACCTAATTCTTTTGCCATCTCCGCTGAAGTAGCATAAGCAGTCATATTAATTATTGCAGAGAGTGCACCACAAATTGCAATGGCAGAATCACTGTCGTATGGAATTCCCTGTAACATTAAAAGAGAACCAAGATTTGCATATCCAAGTCCGAGTGTTCTGTACTCATAACTTTTTTGTGCAATTTCTTTGCTGGGGAATTGAGCCATCAAAACACTAATCTCAAGTATTATTGTCCAAATCCTGGTAGCGTGGCGGTATGATGCTATATCGAATTTATATGAATCTACATCATAAAATTTTACAAGATTAAGCGATGCAAGATTGCAAGCTGTGTCATCCATAAACATATATTCACTGCAAGGATTGGAAGCACGAATTTCTCCATCAGCAATACAGGTGTGCCATTCGTTAATGGTTGTATGAAATTGTAAACCAGGATCCGCACACGACCAGGCTGCATATGCAATATCATCCCAAAGATCTCTTGCAAGTAAGGTTTTACAAGGTTTAGGTTCTCTATTTTCTTTTTCGGCACTCTTCTTTTCAACTCTCCAATATAAATTCCAGTCATTATCGGTAATAACTGCGCGCATAAATTGGTTGGTTACGCGAATGGAATTGTTGGAGTTCTGACCAGACACAGTTACATATGAATCTGAGTTCCAATCTGTATCGTATACCGGAAATTCAATGGAAGTGAATCCAAGTTTTGCTAAATGAATTACTCTTTCAATATAATTATCCGGAACCATCGCTTTCCGAGCATCAAGAACAGCTTGCTTTAATTTTTGATTTAACTTTTTATTGAATCTATCATTTTCCGGGTGCTCTTCGTAGCAGGACTGGATTATTCTATTTAAATGATAATTGCAAATTTTTGAACCGGTAACAAGTGAAGCTACTTTTTGTTCTTCAATAGATTTCCAATTAATAAATTCTTCAATGTCCGGATGATCCATATCCAGAGTAACCATTTTAGCTGCACGACGAGTAGTGCCACCAGATTTGATTGCACCGGCAGAACGATCACCGATTTTTAAGAATGACATTAATCCGGAAGATTTACCACCACCGCTTAAAGGTTCGTTCACACCACGAATGTTTGAGAAATTTGTACCTGTTCCTGAACCGTACTTAAATAATCTTGCTTCGCGAATCCATAAATCCATAATGCCATTTTCATTTACAAGATCATCTTTAACTGATTGAATGAAACATGCATGTGGCTGAGGATGAGTATAAGCGTCTGTAGAAGCCGTAAGTTTTCCAGTTTGATAATCCACATAATAATGACCTTGAGATGGTCCGGAAATTCCGTAAGCCCAATGCAAACCGGTGTTAAACCATTGTGGGCTGTTTGGTGCTGCCATTTGGTTAGCGAGCATAAATATGGTTTCATCCATAAAAGTATGAGCATCATCTTCAGAATCAAAGTAACCGGCTTTCCAGCCCCAATAAGTCCAGCATCCAGCAAGCCTGGTAAATACTTGTCGCGCATCAGTTTCGCTTGTAAATCTATCTTTTTCCGGAAGCTGCTTTAACATTTCTTCATCTGCCTTAGAAGATTGAAGCCAGTCCGGTATACCATCTTCATTAAGCTTAATCAGCAGTTTGGGAATACCAGCTTTGCGAAAATATTTTTGAGCAATTATGTCTGTTGCAACTTGCGACCAGGAAGTAGGAACTTTAACATCTTCCATCTTAAAAACTATTGAGCCATCTGGATTTTTTATTTCAGAAATACGGATGGAAAACTCAATTGTGGATAATGGATCTTCTCCTGCTTTAGTAAATACTCGATCTATTTTCATTAAAATCTCCTCAAACTTTATCTATATGAATGCTGAATCGAAAATCAGCAAGTAGTTGTTCGTCTTCTAAGAATAAATTATTATAACATTTTTTTTTGAAATAACAATAGCAAATGAAAAATATATTTGTAAAAGAAAATTTTGTGTCATAAGATTTTTTTTGATGGGAATCTTTCATTTTGTTTAGGCTTAAGATAAAATATTTTTTTGAAACAAAAAATTTATTTAAAAAATATTTTTGTGGATATTCTCGAAATATTTTTTTTAAAAAGAAAACTCGGGAACTTTCCAGAAAATTTTCCATTCTGTCTAAGAATTCTTTCAAATTAGATTTTGAATGACTCTTTCTTATTCCATATATTTACACAAAAAAAATGGAGTGAATAATGATAGAGCGTTCTGCAGGAATACTACTTCATCCTACTTCTTTACCTGGAAAGTTTGGAATAGGTGACCTTGGCGAGGAAGCTTTTAATTTTGTTAATTTCTTAGTTGCAACAGGACAAAAATTGTGGCAGGTATTTCCATTAGGTCCAACCGGATATGGGGATTCGCCTTATCAATGCTTTTCTGCATTTGCCGGTAATCCATTGTTGATTAGTCCTCAGGTTTTACTAAAAGAAAATCTGCTTAAAGAGGATGATTTGCAAGTTATTCCTGAATTCAATCCAGTAGAAATTGATTTTGGTAAAGTGATTGATTACAAATATTCATTGCTGAATAAAGCCTATCTAAACTTTAAGAAAAGTGAAAAAAAGTTGAAGAATGAGTTCAAGATATTTTGCGAAGCTAACGAAGATTGGCTGGAAGATTACGCATTGTTTATGGCTGCAAAAAGTTACCACGGTGGAGTTGTTTGGACTAAGTGGGCTAAGGAAATTGCTTTTAGAAAGGGAAATGCTGTAAATGAATGGAAAGAAAAATTATCTGATGAAGTAAATTTTCAAAAATTCGTTCAATTCAATTTCTTTAAGCAGTGGAAAGCAGTAAAAGAATTTGCCAACAATAAGGGAATTAAAATCATTGGTGATCTGCCGATCTTTATTGCTTATGACAGTGCTGACTTATGGGCAAATAAAAATTTATTCACAGTTGATGATAAAGGTAAACTCCAATTTGTTGCTGGTGTACCGCCGGATTATTTTAGTGCAACTGGGCAACTTTGGGGAAATCCGCTTTACAAGTGGAATGAAATGGAAAAGGATGATTTCCAATGGTGGCGAAAAAGAATTACCAAACTTTTAGATGTAATGGATATAATTCGAATTGATCATTTCAGAGGATTTGATGCATATTGGGAAATTCCTGGTGATGCACCAACTGCTATTACAGGAAGATGGGTAAAAGCGCCCGGCGAAAAGTTTTTCAGTACAATTGTAAAATACCTTGGTGAGGTTCCTATCATCGCCGAAGATTTGGGTGTAATAACAAAATCTGTTGAGAAGTTGAGAGATAAGTTTAATTTCCCGGGAATTAAAATTCTTCAGTTTGCATTTGGAACTGGAATGGAAAGTAAATTCCTGCCGCATAATCATATTAAAAATTGCGTTGTTCATACCGGTTCACACGATAATGACACTACCCGCGCTTTTTTTGAAAAAGCAAAACACGATGGAACGGACATGTATTCCTTTGCCCAAAAATATTTGAATTACTATGGTGAAGAAATTTGTCAGGTGTTGATTAGTTCTGCTTATGCATCGGTTGCTAATATTGTTGTTATTCCAATGCAGGATATGTTGAATTTAGGAACCGAAGCGAGAATGAATTTCCCCGGAACTCTTGGTGGTAATTGGACCTGGAGGTTTACCTGGGATCAGATACCAAAAGATCTAATCAAGATTTATAAAGAGATGACAATAATGTACGAACGCCCTCCAAAGCCAAAAGAAGAAACTGTAATTGATGTAGAGAATTGATTTTTAAATATTGAACTTTGGATGCCTGATAGACGTAAACTTGTATTTCATATCAGGCATCCATTATCCGGTAAAGCTTAAATGTACTTTTATTTTATCAACTGCATTTTATTGGTTGCTAATACTTTTTCTGTTTTTAATTGATAAAAATATGTTCCGCTTGGAATTTGAGAAGCATCAAAAATTAATTCATATGTTCCAGCATTTTTCTTTTCCTCATTGACAAGCTTTACTACTTCTCTTCCCAACATATCAAATATCGAAATTGAAATTATCGATGTTTCAGGAAGATAATAACTGATTTTGGTTGACGGATTAAACGGATTAGGAAAATTCTGTAAAAGTTGAAAACGCTCCGGCTTATTCCGTTGGTTGTTTTCTATACCAATAGCGGTTACTGGATTTTTCCCATCATCAAAAACAATTTCTCCGTTAACAATTGTCATCTCTGCAGCCAGATTGATCATTTCTGATGGACTTACGGTGTACAAATCACGGGACCAGATAACAAGATCTGCAAATTTTCCTGGTTCCAGAGATCCGGTTGTTGCCTCTGCAAAACCGGCATATGCCGATCCCATCGTGTGTATGCGTAATGCTTCCTGTACCGTAAGTTTTTGTTCGGGGTCTATTATTGTGCCTGATTGTGAACGACGGGTTACTGCACCATAGAAAGCCCATTTGGGTTCCTGGTAGATTGAAGCAGGCACATCACATCCGAAAGCAATGGGAATGCTTTCATTGAGCATGGTTTTTAAAGGGAGCATCAGTTTCATTGTTGCTTCATTCGTTGCTTGGGCATAACCGTCTCCATGCCAAGCCATCCATTGGGGTTGAGTAGAGAGAATAATATTTGAATTTTTCATCCTCGCCAACACGTCTGTTGAGGGAAATATTCCATGTTCAATCCGATGGCGAGGATCTGGACGGGGATTTGTTTTTATGGCTTCCTCGAAAGCTGTTAGTGTCATATCAATTCCTTCATCACCCGAAACATGAACTGCAACCTGGAGACCGGTGTTATGCAAAGTTTGTACGATGCGGTTAAACTCATCCTGGGCAAAGTAGGGATAAGATAAACCTGAAGCATACAAACTTTTATCATACATTAAAGTAGTTTTGGCAGCAAAACCGCCATCCATAGCAAGTTTCCAACCACTAAACGAAAAACGCCCGGTGCTGAACGGCAGATAATTATGTGCAGCATAATTTGCTTGTTCCTCTGTATTGATGTACAGTAAAGCATACAGCCGCACTTTAAGTTTTCCGCTTTCAGCATATTTTTTATAGAGCTGGATATCTGAGTAACTACCTACGATTACATCCTGAACAGATGTATAACCAGCTTGAAAACAAAGTTCCTGTCCACGATCAATATCTTCTATTTTTTGTTCTTCGGTCCGATCACCATAACCGGTAGCAAACTTTGCCACTAAATTTTCAGCCGGGTAATGTGATAATACACCTGTTGGTTCGCCAAGACTATCGTGAGCAATTAGACTGCTATGAGGATTGGGTGTGTTTCTATCTATACCGGCTATGTCTAACGCTTTCGAATTGACCACACAATATTGACCACTTCCATGCCGAATATAAATAGGATTATTAGGCGCCACTTTATCTAAATCCCATCGGTCAAGTGTTTCATCAGCAAGTAAATGAAATCCTTGATTCCCGGAAATCCATTCACCAGGATTTAAAAGTTTTGCTCTATCGCCAACAACTTTCAGAAGATCAGCCTTAGAAGCAACTTCCGGATGGCGGATGTTAAGATAACCGTCCCAAAATTGCTGTCCATAATACATCAGGTGATAATGAGAATCGATCAAGCCTGGTGTTACAGTTTTACCTTTCAAGTCTATCAGTGCACACCTTGCTCCTGCCAATTGTAAGATTTCCAGATCGCTCCCCACACTTAGAATTTTACCATCCTTAATTGCAACAGCCTGGAAGATTTGATCTTGACTATCAACAGTAATTACTTTTCCATTAAAAAGAATCAGATCAGCTTCCTCTGCAAATAACAATGTGGAGCAGGTAAAGAAGATTAAATAAAAAAACAATCCAATTGAAATTGGTATTAGTGCCTTCATGGTATCCTCCTTAAATGATTTGAAATAACGGACTAATTTTTTTCTAAAAAATCGATCTATTTTTTACAAAATTTTTCAGGTACATACATGTTGAAAAAACCAAAGACAAAAACAGCAATAACAGTTTTATGAATGATGCTTGTAGTATTAAAAATGCTTTCTAAAGTAAATTACCTTAAAGAGTAACTTACCGTTGTTAAAATACAAAAATTAGTTTAATGTTTTTAAAATGAGCTTAGCTTACGTAATTGAATTTTATTTCTTCTTCAGTAATAATTTAATTTTATGCTGAACAACTGGTTATGATTTATGTCTGACATATTAATCAAGAATAGTTATTCCTGATCAACTTTTGCTAATTTCATAATGTACTCAGGTGTTGTTGGTTCATCTTTAAAAAATTCTCCTTTCTTACCTTTAGATAAAGCCCAGCGATCTAGCCATGATATTCCTCAATTACGATATACGGTTATGTTTGTTAAATATGCTTCATCACTTAAGGCATTTTTTAATTGAATAAATTCGTAGTTATTCTTGATGTACATTGCTGCAAGGTCATCAAGATAATCCGCATTAATACCATTCGAATGCAATAACAAGATCTGTTTAATATTACGTCCAAATAATTTTAGAGCTTGATTCTCAAAGTACTTTAATTTCATTTCCATGTAATTGATGTAAGTAACCCCAATTTTCTTCATAAGAAGTGTATCTTTTTTTACCATTGCGCTATCATATGCAAGTGAGAAAATCCAATCGGAATTATCTATTGTTACAGGAGCTTCTTCATAACCTGAATTTTTAAGACATGTATGTAAAGAATCAGCTCTTTCTTTGGTTTCGCCAACATGTAAAAATGGATGTCTGAAATATTTTGGTGATCTGCCAAATTCCGCCATTAACTTTTTTGTTATAATTTCACCTTTTATTATATCATCAAAGTATTTTTTACTGGAAGTTTTATGATAATCGAAGTGTGAAAAAGAATGATTGCCTATATCCATTCCAGCATTCAGCCATAGCTTTACCAAATTAACTTTTTGGGTATCCAGTTGGTTATTACTATAAAGTTTTTTTTCGTTAACAAATCCTATAGCTGGAATTTTATGCTTATTTAATGCAAGCAATAATTTATTCAGTACCATTTTTTGAAAAGGGATACTTTTGAAACTTATTGTAGCGACTGGTAAATCATCAAATGTAAAACAGACTTCCTTGTTTTGGCTGAATGATGAAGAACAAAAACTAATTAGGATAACTAAAACGATTAATCTCATATAATTCCTTGTTAGATATTTATAACGGTGTTGACTATAAAAACGAAAGTTCCTTCTTTTAAATGGTAATGTTAAAAACCTATTTAATCTAATAAACAAAATCGGCTGCGTATTTATAAACTTAAATGTGTTTGTTTTCTAAGAGTATTCTAATTTATCAATTCAAAGAGCCAATGAAAAACGAAGAATACGCCGATAACATAAAGGACAAACTGCAAATATTCCACCAGCCTGAAGCAGTTAGTTTTGAGTTAAGTATTATGTGGCGTTTCTATCTTAAAAATCTATTACTTAAGATTTCCTGGATATTTCTTCTGCCATCAATTACACAATGAATGTATATTAAATCTTTTTCGATTTCGTAGATTATTCGGTAAGGTTTATAATGGATTTCTAAATATTTTTTAATTCCAGTAGGTCTCAATTCAGGTGGAATATGCCCCCGCTCAGGAAATTTTTCTAGTTTGAAACAAGTTTCTTCCAAAGCATTTAAAAGTTTATTAGCAGATTGAAAACTATCGTTTATAGCAACGTAGTTTAATATCTCTTTAAGATCTAGTTTTGCTTGGGGATCAATAATAACTTTATATTTCATACTTATTGATTAGATTTCAATTCATTCCGTAGTTCAGTAAATGTGTCTTTAATTCCTTTAGCTCCTTTACTTTTATCACGAGTCATTGCTAATAATTTTAACATTGCCAAAGTCTCTTGAGTTTTTTCATAAACTTTTATGTCTTGAACGATTACTTTTGCTTCACCATTTTGAGTAATAACAAAGGTTTTTTGGTTCTTATTGATTTCCTCAATCATATTAGCGGCATTAGCCTTTAAGTAACTAATTGATTTTACCGCTTCACTCATTCTCATAACGCAGTCCTTTTTTAGACCAAATATAGTCTTCCAATTTCATATTTTCAAATTAATTTTAGCCATATAATGACGTGTTCTGTTAAAATGCAACACTGCCGGAACAGTTATTTAAAACAATCTTCAACTAACTTTTCTTTCCCTCATCAACAAAGAAACATCATTTAACAAAGCAGACTTGTTTTTCTTACTATTCTTTTGTTTTTTCAATCTCTTGTGGAAACAATTTATCCAGCAGTTTAATTGTTAAATAAAATATTCCCATAAAGATAAAAATTCCAGTCATTCCTTTTCCTGTAATTATCAGCGCATTCCAAAATGTATTTATAACTTCCTGAGTAAACATTTTATCTCCTAATTTATAATTTTATTATTCATCGACTATCCTTTACATTTTCCAAATCCCAAACATTAAGACCCAAATCCCTCTTTTCTTCTTTCATCTGACGTTTGCCGTTTGACGTTTATCTTCCCTAAACCACCAAAGCTAAAATCAATCCGCCGGCAATAACGGAGCCTATTTGTCCCGCAACATTTGCGCTTACTGCGTGCATAAGCAAATAGTTAAACGGGTCTTCTTCCTGTCCCATATTATGAATAACTCTTGCAGACATCGGGAATGCAGAAATACCGGCTGCGCCAATCATCGGGTTTAATTTCTTCTTAAGGAAAAGATTTAAGAATTTTGCAAACAAAACTCCACCTGCGGTATCAAAAATAAATGCGACCAAACCTAAAGAAATAATTATCAAAGTCTGCGGTTGAAGAAATTTATCCGCAGTCATTGTTGCTGCAATAGTAATTCCGAGCAGAATAGTAACAAGACTTGCCAATTCATTTTGTGCAGATAAAGAAAGTTTGTTCAGCACTCCGCACTCACGGATAAGATTTCCAAACATTAAAAAGCCAATCAATGCAGCGGAAGAAGGTGCTATAATTCCAGAAAATATGGTAACAATAATAGGAAAAATAATCAGCACAGTTTTGGAAACACTTTTTGCGTGACTTTCCATTTTAATTAATCGTTCCTTTTTAGAAGTTAAAGCTCTTATCACTGGTGGTTGGATTATTGGAACCAGAGCCATGTAAGAATAAGCGGCAACAGAAATTGGTCCAAGTAAATCTTTTGCAAAACGAGTTGCAACATAAATAGAAGTTGGTCCATCAGCCGCACCAATTATTCCTATTGAAGCAGCTTGTTTTAAACTGAAACCGAAAAGTGTTGCAGCCATCATTGTAAAGAAAATGCCAAATTGTGCTGCAGCGCCGAATAAAAGCAAATAAGGTTTTTTAAGTAATGGAGAAAAATCTATCATTGCCCCAACTGCAACAAAAATTAAAAGCGGAAATATTTCAGTTAAAATTCCAGCTCTGAAAAATATATTTAGAATTCCTTCAACTTTTTCTCCTCCGTTCATCTGATCTATTGCGGCGGAGAAAGGTATATTTGCAAGTATTGCTCCAAATCCAATTGGTAGAAGCAGCGCAGGTTCATATTCCTTAGAAATTGCCAGGTAGATTAACAAACTTCCGATAAGCATCATAACTATTTGCTGCCAGGTAATCGATGTAATTCCAATAAATAACTCACTCATAATAATCTCCGTTGATGAAATAATTTTTAAGATTTGCAAAATATTGTTGTATTAGAAGAGAATAATTTAACAATGTATGTCTATAATTTTGGTTGTAAAATTAGAAAAAAAATATTGGATTATCATAACAGAATTTAAAATAAATGTTTTGGAATGGAAGCGGTTAATTTTAGAAATTGTTTTGGTTTGAGTTGTTGTATGTAATACCATATATTTTAATTGTACGTTAAACAATATTAAAAATTATGATGGTTGAATTACTTTATAAAATTACTCCAACACCAATATGGAATATTGGCAGAGATATTTATCATTCATATCTGAAAAAGAAATATTTAAATGGCGGGCGTCCTTTCAATCCCGCAGAAACATCTAAAGCTAAAGGCAGAAGAGAAAAAGAAAAATTCTTTGATTTGTTTTGCAAAGGGAAAGGCATTGATATAGGTTACGGTGGAGATCCAATTGTACAGGATGTTGATGTTTGGGATTTTGAGCATGGCGATGCACAATATCTGTCAGGAGTTGAGAATAATAAATACGATTTCGTTTATTCCTCGCATACATTAGAACATTTGATTGATCCGGGGATTGCTCTGAAAAATTGGTGGCGCATTTTAAAAAGAAATGGTTTTCTAATCTTGTATATTCCTCATCGCGATTTATATGAGAAGAAGAAAAAATTACCATCCCGATTTAATCCTAACCACTTTCACTTTTTTATGATTGATGAGGAAGAACTTCCCGATACAATCGGATTATTACCCTTAATTAAAAGAACTATTTCTGATTATGAAATTGTTTATATAAAAGAGTGCAAAGAAGGAAATACAATCACTGATCCTAACTTACACAGCGATGGAGAATATTCTATTGAAGCTGTAATTAAAAAAATTGCTTAATATATTTTTGAGGTTGTTTATGCTAAAGCATGTTTTATTTTTATTTCTTGTTTTGTTTGTTGGTGTAAACGCCCAGGATATTAAAGAGCATTTATTTAAATCGGAACGCGCACAACATCAAAATTTATTTAAGACACAAAAAATAAATTACCCCGGTGATTCTAACTTTGATGTTACTTACTATAAACTGAATCTAAATATTCTTTACTCTAAACGGGAGTTAAAGGGAGAAGTAACAATAGCAGGGCGTAGTGTTATCAACGGATTGGATTCTATTTCTTTAGATCTCTCAAATTATCTAAATGTGGATTCGGTTCTTTCCAAAGGACGAAAATTATCATTTACACACAACCAGGATAACCTTGAAATTAATTTAGTTACAATTTATAACTCCGGCAATAAATTCTCTGTTGTTGTTTATTATCATGGTACACCTAGTTCAACTGGATTTGGAAGCTTTGAATTTTATGATACATATAACAATAAAGAGGTTGTTTGGTCTTTAAGTGAACCGTATGGAGCTAAAGAGTGGTGGCCCAGTAAAGATACTCCTGCTGATAAAGCGGACTCTTCTGACGTGTGGATTACAAGCACCAATTTTTTTAGATCGATTTCAAATGGTACACTGGAATCTGTTATAGACAATGGTGATGGAACAACAACTTATAAATGGAAAAACCGGTATCCGATTGCCAACTACTTAATTTCTATTGCTATGTCTAACTATGTGGAAATTAAAGATTACTTTAAATATTCACCAACCGATTCCATGTTGGTTGTACATTATATTTATCCGGAGTCTTACAACGCCGGTAATGTTGCTGCGCTTAAAAAAACAATTGATATGCTAAGAATATTTTCAGAAAAATTTGGTGACTATCCATGGCTTGATGAAAAATACGGGCATGCACAATGTGGTTTTGGCGGAGGAATGGAACATCAAACAATTGCATCCGTAGGTAGTTTTGGTGAATCTTTGATTGCTCACGAACTTTCTCATCAATGGTTTGGTGATAAAATAACTTGCAAGGATTGGGAAAACATTTGGCTTAACGAAGGCTTTGCAACTTATGCAGAAGGAATTTATACTGAGGCTAAATACGGTAGGAATAGTTATAATAGTTACATTGTAAGTGAAATGGATTGGGCGAAACCAGCCGTTGGTTCAATATATCTTCAAAATATTAGTACCATATCCCAAATTTTTGATCCAAGGAAAAGTTATTCTAAAGGCGGATTAGTTTTGCATATGCTTAGAGGAATTGTTGGCGATTCTGTTTTTTTCAGAATCCTTAAAACGTATGCTTCTACTCCATCAGTTGCTTATGGTGTTGCAGTTACGGAAGATTTCCAGGCAGTTGCTGAATCAATTTATGGAAAGTCTCTGGAATATTTTTTTGGTGAATGGATCTATGGTGAGAACTTTCCGGAATATAATGCAAGTTGGTATTATTCAGCTTTGGGAAATAATTTGTATAAAATAAAACTTACTATCAATCAAACTTCCAATTCCACTCCAACTTTTTTTACAATGCCTATTCAAATAAAAATAAATACTCCAGTGGGAGATACATTGATTACATTGTTCAACGATTTGCAAAATCAAACTTTTGAGCTTCAAATTGCTGGAATGCCAAATTCCTTATCTTTCGATCCAAATAATTGGATTATGAAAAACTCAAATGTTATTACTGAAACAGAACCGGGCAGTATCCCCACAATTTTTGAATTAAAACAGAATTTTCCAAATCCATTTAATCCAACTACTTTAATTCGCTATTCAATTCCATCTGGTGGAGTGCAATCTGCATTTTCAGTTCAATTAAAAATTTTCGATATTCTCGGCAACGAAATAGCAACTTTGGTTAACGAAATAAAACCTTCTGGCAATTATGAGATTGAATTTAATCCTGATAATTATGGATTAACTTCCGGAGTTTATCTTTATCAATTAAAAGCATTGCCTACCGGAAGGCAGGCAGGCAGCTTTATTAGCGTTAAAAAGATGATGCTGGTTAGATGATAGTAAATTTCAGATGGCTGCCTAGAATGTTTAATAATTTGAAATTAGAAATTTGAAATTAGAAATTGGAAATTAGAAATTGGAAATTAGGAACTGGAAATTAGAAACTGGAAATTAGAAACCGGAAATTGGAAATTAGAAACTGGAAACTGGGAAGTAGAAGTTAGAAAGTTGATACTGAAGATTGTGGATTTATTTCTCCCATTAATTTACCTCAATACTGATTGATTTTTTTCGACAATAAAGTTAGAAATTATAAATTTAGAAAGTGAAGCCATCTTTTCCCTTTGAATTTTATTTGCTAAGTTGCTATCATAAAAATGCAGAGTGAAATAATGAAAGTAGTTTTTATAATTCTAAATTTCCTTTTACTTTGGTTTTCTAACAATGAAGGTGCAATATTGTTTATAAGTGATGATAACAAGCAGGAAGTTTTAACTCTTGCTGAATCCAAAGAACTTCTTCAGACAGATTTAAATAGATTCTATTCTAATAAAAGACTCGGCTCTTTTGTTGATGAAGGGAAAACGTATTTTAGATTATTCGCTCCAAATGCAAAAAAAATTATTCTTGCTACATTTGAAAAACCAGAACAGGAAGTTGGTAAAGAATTTTTAATGCAAATGGATAAAGATGGTGTTTGGGAATTTGTTTTTGATGGCGAACATTATGGACTTTTCTATGGATTTAAAGTAACTGACGAAGCTGGTAAAGAAAACAGTAAAACTATAGCGCTCGATCCTTATGCTAAAGCTGTGGCTACTTTTAATACTTATCTAAGTCCACGCAGAGCAATTGTTGTTAAAGAAGGGGATTATAACTGGGAAGGCGATGAATGGATTCAACAAGATTGGCGCGATTTAATTATTTATGAAATGCACATCAAAGATCTTACAGCACATTCTTCATCTGGATCTAACCAACCCGGTACTTACAAAGGTTTAGTTGAAAAAGAAGGTAAAGGTGGAATTAACTACATAAAATCTCTCGGAGTAAATTCAGTTGAACTTTTACCTTCCCAGGAATTTGCCAACATTGAAATTCCTTACAAGAAGCATTTAGCTGGAAAATATAACGCCTGGAATCCCTACGAAAGAAATTATTGGGGATATATGACCGCTTCTTTCTTTGCCCCAGCAGCTTACTATGCGGAGGATTGGAAGGAACTTCAATGGAATACCTGGATGGGAAAAGAAGCAAAGGCAGTAACGCAATTTAAGGACATGGTTAAAGCTTTCCACAAGGAAGGCATTAGTGTTATGATGGATGTTGTTTACAATCATCTTTCAGAATTTGAACTTGGTAATTTGAAGGAGATAGATTCCAAATATTATTTCCGTTTTGATGATAAAGGAAATTACAAATCAGAAAGTGGCTGCGGAAATGATATTAAAACTGAAAGACCAATGGCTCGGCGAATGATAATTGAAAGCATTTTGTATTGGATGAAAGAATATCACATAGATGGATTTAGATTTGATTTAGGAAAATTAATTGATTGGGAAACAATCGAGGAAATAATCCGCGAAGCTAAAAAAGTAAATCCAAATGTAGTTTTTGTTTGCGAACCCTGGGGTGGCGGATATGATCCTGCCGGATTTTCTTTAAGAGGATGGGGAAGCTGGAATGATCAGATAAGGAATGGTGTTAAAGGAGAAAATCCAAACAACGGACAAGGCTGGATATTTGGAAAATGGTATGGTAACAATAATGCTGACAGAATTAAAAGTTATGTGAACGGAACATTAGTTAAAGATAAACTTGGACTTTTTCAGCAAAAAGAACATTCTGTAAATTATTTAGAAAGCCACGATGGTTATACACTTGGTGATTTTATCCGGATTGGAACGGGTGAAGTAAAACCGGATATAAAAATTAAAGATGTGGAAAAGAATGCAGCACTTTCTCCGCTTCAATTGAAGTTGAATAAACTTGCTTCACTTTTTCTCTTTACTTCCCAGGGAATTACAATGATTGATGAAGGACAGGAATATGCCCGCAGCAAAGTAATTCCTACAACTTTAGAAGTTAAGGATTCCTTAAAAGGAACAATTGATCACAACTCTTACAATAAAGATAATGAAACCAACTATCTAAACTTTAACCATGCGGATTTGAACAGAGATTTGGTTAATTATTACAAAGGTTTAATTGAGCTTAGAAAAAAATATACTGCTTTCAGAAGAGCAAATTATGAAGATGTAAAATTTATTGAGTTGAAAGGAAAACCTTTTGCTTTGGGATATTCAATAAAATATGAAGGAACTGAATTTTTAGTATTATTAAATTCCGAGAATAAAACGGAAGTTAGGTTTGATCTGCCAGAAGGTGAGTGGGATATTTTAGTTAATCCAGAAAAAGCTGGTATAGTTTCTTTAGGAAAAATTCTAAAAACAATTACACTCCAGCCAAAAGATGGGTATGTTTTAATTAAAAAATAAATCCCACTATTTTAGTTTCAACTTTGTGGTTCATTCCTTTTGAAGAGCCTAAAGTGATAAATAAGAAAACAAAGTTTAGGTGATAAATTATGAAGCTACTTTTTCTATTCCTGTTTGTCTCTGCAATTCCTCTTTATTCACAAAGTGATACAGCAATTGTTTTTCTCGGAAGCATCGATTCAACAATTGCTACAGATGTAAAGTATGCAACAATTAATAATTTTACTGGCAAAATCCTTTATCCAACACCCAAAGTATATTTAAGAAAAATTGTTGGTAAAAAATTGTCTGAAGTGCAAAAATATCTTGTTAAAAATTTTAATCTTCGCTTAAAAATATTTGATTGCTACCGTCCGCTTTCAGTTCAGAAAAAAATGTGGGCTATTATGCCAAATGAAGATTATGTTGCAAACCCGGCTAAAGGCTCGCGGCATAACCGTGGCGCTGCTGTAGACCTTACTCTTATTGATTCCCTGGGTAATGAAATTGATATGGGTACACCTTATGATGATTTTACTAAAAAAGCTAACCGCGATTACCTGGATTTACCGGAACTGGTAAAAAAGAACAGAAAGATATTAGAAGTTGCAATGATAAAGTTTGGATTCGAACCAATGCGTACAGAATGGTGGCACTATGATTTTAAAGGTTGGTCAAGATTTTCTATTCTGGATGTTGAAATAAAATGAAAAGGTTCACGACTTCCCATTTCTTCCTAATTTAAAGTAAAACTCAATTATTAAATTTTTAATTCGTAATTAAAAATTCGTAATTCATAATTAACTAAACAGCGCTTTCCTTAATGACTTTTCAATTGCTGTTCTAAGGCTGCTAAGATTAACCGGTTTCTGGAAGATAAATTCAACTCCAATTTGTCGGTATTCTTCCGTAATATTTTTGTTTATATCAGCACTTAAAACTATTACAGGTGGTTTGCCTTTAATATCAGAAACCATAATTTTCTTTACCAAATCGTAACCGCTCATCTCCGGCATCTTATGATCAGTTATTATTAAAGCCGGTGTTGCCTGCAAAAGTATTGCAAAAGCTTCTCTGCCGTTATTAGCAACATCAATTCTGTATGCAGGAATAATATTCTTCAGGATTTTTGTGTAGAGTAATCTATCAGTTTTGTTATCATCAACTAAAAGAATATTAACAGCGGCAACCGGAATAGTAAAATTAAATTCAGAACTTCTTCCGTATTCACTTTCCACCCAAATTTTACCGCCATGCTTTTCAACAATATCGTGGACAATCGATAATCCTAAACCACTTCCATGTTCGCCGGCAGTACCATTTGTTGTATATTTTGTCTCAACTTTAAAGAGTTTCTCTATGTTTTCTTTCTGAATTCCGGTTCCAGAATCTTTAACAATAAATTGGATTTGATTTTGACTTAGATTAGGATGTGCAGAGATGACAATATCCCCACCATTTTTGGTAAACTTGATAGCATTGGAAAGAAGGTTATTGAAAACCTGAAGTAGCAGATCAGCATCCGCGTGAATAAATACGTTTTGTTTAACTAAGGATTGAATCATAATTTGTTTTTTAAGTGCAATTCCCTGAACAATATTAATTGCCTTCTCAACAATATCATTTGCATTCAATCTCTCGGGTTCAAATTTAACTCTTCCGGTTTGTAACCTTGTCCAATCTAAAAGAGAATTAACCAACGCTAACATATTATTAGAGGATGTCTGGATATGACCTATATATTGATTTCTCTCCACTTCAGAAATATTTTTTTCACTTTGGAGTATTTCTGTAAATCCGAGGATTGAACTAAATGGAGTACGTATATCGTGAGATATTATTGAAATAAATTTATCCTTTGCATCATTCAATTCTTTTAGCTGCAAGGCAGATTTCTTCAAATCTTCTTCTGCTTTTTTACTTAAAGAAATATCGCTCACTAACCCATAAATTTTAGATGGCTTACCATCAATATCACGCTTTACATTAATTTTATTTCTAACCCAAACGATGTTTCCAATTCTATTTACAATTCTAAATTCAATTTCATCGGAAAATCTTGCAGAATCGCTTAACAGCAGCTTTAGTTTGTTCTTTACAAATTCAGAATCATTCGGATAAATAATTTTAAACCATAATTTAGAATCGCGGATGAATTGTTCTTGTTTGTAGCCAGTTACCTTTTCTATAGTTGATGTATAAAAAACACTTCGTAGTCTATCGCCAATTCTTTCCGCGGTCCATAAAAAGTCTTCTATATTTTCAGTAATACTTCTGTACTTTTCCTCTGAATCCCTCAATGCTTCCTGGGCACGTTTCCTTTCAGTAACATCTCTGCAAACAGAAACAATATAAATATTGGATTCCGATTCATACGTAGTAACGGAGGTACCCACAAAAAAAACAGTACCATCTTTTCTTTTACCAATAAATTCAAAATTTGTTGGCGCTTCTTCTCTCGATTCTCTTAATCCAATATAAGATGCAATACGTGGTCGATCATCTTCGGCTACCAATTCTAAAGGGTTCATACCGCTTATTTGATCGGCACTTTCATACCCAAAAATTTTAGCAAAGGAATTATTCACTAAAATTATTTTTTTATTAACTTCAACAGAAATACCATCGCGGGAGGCTTCGTAAACGGAACGAATCATTAATAAATGTCTTTCAACTTCTTTCTTTTCTGTAATGTCCGAAAAAATTCCGTTAAAATATTTTAGCTGGTTACTATAGTCAAAAACCGGTGAAAAATTTGCTAAGATGAAAAACTTCTTTCCGGATTTAGCTATGCACGGTAATTCTATCGGTTTAGCTTGTGGCTTTAGAAAATCATCAAGGTTGAAATATTTAAAAATATCAAATGATTCATCAAGCAGATCCTTAAAGAATTTGAAGCGGAGTTCTGCCTCTTCATATTCAAACATTTTAATAAAGCTGGGATTTGCAAAAATAATTTTGCCATCTAAATCCATATTACAGATAAATTCATTTGCATTAAGAACAATATTACGAAATCTTTCCTCTGAAGTTCTAAGTTCCTTTTCGATTTCAATGCGTTCAGTTACATTAGAGCAAAGCATAACAATCGATTTGAAATTTTCTTCTACCATTAACATTACTTTAACAGCAATGTGTTCATCCTTGCCTTGCTTATTTTTAGTCTTTAATTCACTTTGCCAAGGAACGCCCGTTTCAATTTCTACCACAATGCCATCAAAATACTTTTTATTGAATGCTTTAATTACCTTTCCAATAAATTTTCCATAAACCTCGCTGCGCGAGTGGTCGAATAATAATTCGGCTGATTTGTTCCAGAAATTAATGTTGCCATTTAAATCAAGACCAATTAGTGCATCAGAAACTGATGATGTAATTATTTGGTATCGCTTTAACTCTTCAAGTTCTCCTTCGTGTTTTTTCCTTTCTAAAATTTCTAAAGAAATGTCCTTTATCATTATAAAAAGAAGCTGAGTACTTTTTCTTGCAGGTTTATATGGTAGGATTTTTAATTGTAAAGTTAGAGTGTTTCCATTTTGGTCCAGTGGCAGGTTTTCTACAACAGGCCGATTTTCTGTTGAATATTTGTCAATAGCCTGCTTAACATTTTGAATAGAAGCAGCCTGGAAAAGATCAGTTATATTATTGTTTATTATTTCCTTGTCGGCAAATAACTTTTTCCCCAACTCGTTTGATGAAATATATTTGATATTAAAGTTAGCATCGGTTATAAAAAAGAAATCGCAATACTCCTTAAGTGTTTTTTCAAAAGCATCATTCTTAAACAGGTTATCCTGGCGGGCATCTGCAGTAACACGTAAATCTTCAATTACAAGAATTCCACCGCTGAAAATTTCATTTTCATTAAGCGTCGCGCCCTTTACGATTATTGAAATTTCTCCACCGCCGATTGTTTTTACACTTTTAATTTCCTTTTCAAAAAATATTCCTTCAGCAAGTCCTAATAATTCATCTTTTATCTTTAAGGAATTGATGGATTTAGTTTCCAGCAAGTTTTTGCCAAGTAGTGAACCGGATTCCTTTTTATCAAGTATACCAAAGCTGTAAAGATTTTCATTGATATGTTTGATTTCCCAATTTGAATTGAAATATAAAATCCCAATTGGAGCTTTTTCTATAATTTGAGCAAATTCTTCTACCAGATTATTCTGGTTGGTTTCTTTTTGCATAGATTTTAAAATGTTTTATAAACTCAAAAATTCTTTCAGGTTGAATATAAGAAATTTATTTAAGAGGAATTAGTAAAAAAGAATTTGCAAAGAGAAGAAATTTGAAAGAAAAATTATCGCGATGCTTACATTTTGGTTTAAAGAAATGCGCTCCTATGTTGTTTGGGGTGCTTAGATTTAGATGGTTTATAATTTCTACTTTGGCTCAACTGTAAATAACACTTTTTGAAGTATTGATGAAATTCTATACTAATTCAGTAAAAATGATAAATGAAATAAATGCAACCTTTGTTAGTGACATTCATTTATGAGTAATTTCCCACCAAAGACAAAGCTGAAATTTTCTAGAAATAAAAAACATTGTTTATTAAATAATTGTGAGTAAAACATTTTATCACACGATAAATAAGATTAAAGTTAAAACTGATTTAATTGTGTTTATAAAACGATTGTTATAAATTGCTTTTGAAAATAAACGCAGGGATGAAATGAAAGCTATTACCATAAAAGTATTTTGTCTTCATTTGCTTTTAGCAGGATTTATTGCTTCACAAACAAATCCGATATTTAGTAAATCTTCCAATTCACTATCTACAGATTCACTTATTACAAGTATAGTTTCTGAGATAAACAGTGATTCAATCAGAAGCTATATTCAGTCATTGCAGGATTTTAAAACACGTATGGTCATAGCTCCAAATAAAGACTCAGTGGTTAATTGGTTAGTAAACAAATTTAAAAGCTTTGGGCTTACTGACGTTGAAATTGATACGTGTACAGGTTTGGTTTTAGGAACATATAATATTCCGGCCTTGCAAAAGAATATCGTTGCTACTTTAAAGGGAACCGTTGATTCAAATGAGGTATTTGTTATTGGCGGGCATTATGATTCAATGAACAACAAGGGTGCAGATCCAATGATAAGCGCTCCCGGCGCCGATGATAACGCAAGCGGTGTTTCATCTGTCCTTGAGTGTGCGCGGGTAATAATGGAAAAAGGGTATAAACCCAATGCAACAATTAAATTTATTGCATATGATGGTGAAGAATTGTGTCACCCTTCTGGCAGCAAATGCTTTGCAGATAAAATTCTTGGACAAGGGAAGAAAGTTATTTTAGCAATAAATAGTGATATGATTGCTAACTCAACTTTACCTTTAAAAAATAGTGCTGTACAGATTTTTTACAATCCCAGTGACTTTTTATTTTATAAAAATCTTTCAGAATTTACTGTACAAGGAGTATCAGTTCTTAATGTAATAAGTAAAACTGATATAGTGAGTGCTGATAACGGAGAGTTTTTTAGTAACAAAATACCGACAATTGATTTTATGGAAGATCAATTCAACGGAACATTATATCATTCCTCCAATGATCTTGTTGAAAATTATAATATGGAATATTGTACGGAAATAATTAAAATTATTTGTGCTACATTAATATCGGCAATAGAGTCAAATTTGCTTCCCAAGCCTATATATATTTTAATCGCTAGACCAAAATTGTACAAAATAGAATTACAGTGGAGACCTTATAGTGAAACCAGAGTTAATGGATTTAACATTTACAGAGGATTAGCTCTACAAGGGGAAAAAATAAAATTAAACACAGAAGTAATTAAAGATACATCATATTTAGATGATACTGCACAAAATGGAATCTATTATTTTTATGAAGTTAAAGCGGTTGATAGTATGGGCAGAGAAAGTAATTTTAATAAAATAGTAAAAGCAAGAGCAATTTCTTTAGACCAAGGAATCCTAGTAGTTGATGAAACCAAAGATGGTACAGGTGCATTAACTAATCCATCAGATGCACAAGTTGATACTTTTTATAGTCAATTGCTCTATAATTTTAACAAAAAGGATTTTGATATTGTTAAAGATGGATATGTTACTTTATCAGATCTCGGGGCGTTCTCTTCGATTCTATGGCATGGCAATGATGATGTAAATTTGCTTGCATTTAAAAATAGTGAGGATATTAAAAAATATTTAGAAGCTGGTGGGAAATTATTGTTTGATAGTTTTCTCCCTTCAAAAGCCTTGGTAAGCAATATTTTTTATGAAGCAGACTACAATGTGGGAGATTTCATGTACGATGTCTTCAAGATAAAGCATATGGAAAGAAAGCCAAATACACTCTTTTTTAGTGCAAAGCCAATTGATCTGAGTTATAATTTGTTAGAAGTTGATACAACCAAAACGGCAGCTAATTTAAAATATCATTTATTAAATATTGAGAGTATTTCGGCTGCTCCTGGTGGCAAAGAAATATATAATTATGATACTAAATATGATTCAGCATCATCAAAGGGCAGTATGAAAGGATTGCCGGTAGGAGTAGAATATCTTGGCAGCGATTACAAAGTAATAACACTTAGCTTTCCTCTTTATTATATGAACCAGGAACAAGCAAAAGAACTTGTGCAAAACATAATGTTAAATAAGTTTAATGAAGCGACCGGAGTAGAACGTAAAGAAGAAAAAGTTGTCCCTGCGGAATATTTTTTATATCAGAATTATCCCAATCCATTCAATCCTTCGACAACAATACATTATCAAATTCCAGCGGCAGGATTTGTAGTACTTAAAGTTTATGATGTTCTGGGAAGAGAAGTAGCAACATTAGTAAATGAAGAAAAGCCAGCAGGTCGTTATCGAGTAGAATTTAATGCAAGTTCTCGCTCAGCGGGATTTTCAAGTGGTATTTATTTCTACCAGCTTAGGACAGGTAATTTTGTTTCAACTAAGAAAATGTTAGTGATAAAATAATTTTAATCAACGGTCTTTTACTTTCAACTTTATTAGAATAACTTAAAGGAGAACCAACAAAAACAGATCTTTGTGTTAAATATGGAATCTCACAAGCTTGGTATTTAATAACAACTGGCAGTTGTTTTTAGTTTTAAACATGAAGTATTTAAAGATACATTTACTAATAATTTCATTATTGTTTTTCTTTTCCTGCAACAAAGAAATAACAGTTGATCCACCAGAAGAACCGGTTCATACTGGAATAATTTTTATCGCATCGAATCCAACGCACGCGAAAATATTTTTAGAGAATAGAAATACCGGAAAGTTTACTCCCGATAGTATCCGCTGGCTTAAAGAAGGGATATATAAAATATTTTTAAGGTTAGAAGGATGGAAAGACAGCGCATTCATTGTTAATGTAAAAGAGCAACAAAGACAAAACTTTAATATTGATTTTTCATATAATCCAGCAATGTTTGGTGCAATTGAGTGCAAAACTCATCCTGTTGGAGGACAAATTTTTTTGGATGGCAAGGATTTGCGAAAAACCACGCCTTATACAATCTATAATTTACTGCCCGGCTATTACAATCTTGGTTTCCATAAAGATAGATATTGGTTTGATACTCTAACTGTAAAAGTGGAAAGCCAAAAAATAACTTCAATTTACCGTGTATTAGCTGATACTGCTGTGTGGGTCGCTTATAATAAATCTAATAGCTCAATTCCTTCTAATTTTATTCTTAATGCTGCCATAGACAATGAAAATATAATATGGATAGGAACTGATGACAATGGATTTGCTTCATTTAATGGAAAGGAATGGACAAATTACAATAAATCAAATTCGCCCTTGCCTGATAATAGAATAAATGCTTTGTATTTAGATAAAAACAATAACAAATGGATTGGAACTACAAATTATGGCTTAGTAAAATTTGATGGTATTAACTGGACCATTTACAATTCCGCTAATTCTGGTTTACCCGGGGATATGATAACAGCAATTACTTCTGATGAGAATAATAATCTATGGATAGGTACCTATAATAAAGGTGTGGCTGTTCTTAGAGGAAACGATTGGGAAGTTTTTAATACAACTAATTCCGGTTTGCCAAGTAATTTTATTTCAGCAATAATATTCGATAGAGATGGAACCTTATGGATTGGAACCGATAGAAGTGGCATAGTAAAATATGATGGTAACAATTGGACAGTTTATAATTCAGCAAATGCAGATTTACCTCCATCAAATATTTGTTCGTCATTAGCAATCGATAATAATGGTATTCTATATGCCGGATTTCTTTATGATTTAGGAAGCCAAATTCCAGGTGGATTATCTAAATACGAAGCGGGCAGTTGGACATTAATTCAATCAAATTATATTGATATTTCTACATTAACCATTGATAAGTATAATTATATTTGGGCTGGTTCAGCGATAAACGGATTTGGACTTATCAATGGAAGATTTGTGTTCAGGGATGTTTTTAATAAACACAATTCACCAATTACCTCAAACATGGTAAACACAATTGCAGTGGATAAAGAAATGTACAAATGGATAGGAACCGGCGGCAATGGATTGATCAAGTATAAAAATTATAGATAATTTTTCGGTTGACAATCACCCAAAATTGAGATATATGACTTAGTTTTATAATCACAATGCAGCTTATATAATCGTAATATTTATCTAAATAAAAATTAGAACTCATTTTTTTAGTTAATTTTTATAACCAAATGATTCAACATATTTCTTATCAAAAAAGAAATACTCACTAGAAATCAGAGAGGTACCCAAAATTCCTATTCCACCAGATACGTTTGTGTAAGTTGATTCATCTAACCTGATTGAGTAATCATCCAAATAACCGTTGAGGCTGGAGTAATAATTGGAAAGATTGTAATCAAATTCAAGCAATTCAAACTTAACAATATCAATTAAATAATCAGATTTATCCGGATCGCCCGCAGAAATTTGTACCATTAAAGAATCAATTGCAGAATAATCGTAGCTAACTGAAGATTCGCGACTATAAGATGGATAAACAGGGAGATTTCCATTAGCCTTCTTTATATAACGCATCGGAATTTCTATTATAAAAGAATTTTTCGGTGGTGGTATAGAATTTTTTGTATAGTACATAATTAATTTAGGAAAGTATAGGTTTCCTTCTTGTGCATTCCATGAAATAATCCAACTTTTTCCCCATCGCCATTGATCAATCAAAGTAGTAATTCCGTGATAGAAGGGATATGAATATTCAAAACCTTTTGATGAAGGAATTCTGGTTTTTGCTTCAAGGATTTTTCCATCTGGAAGTGTTATAGACAAAGAAAGAGCAGCGCCGTATGTTAAAGTTAATCCTGCTGCATCTGCTAATTTATAGTAAATCTCCGGCATATAAGGTTTAAATTCTCTGGAATCCAGCGTGTCTTCCAAAAAGCTGTATCCATTGCCAATTCCATTTATCTTCAAGCGAATTTGTGCTCCGGATATGGATGGTGCAGTTTTGTTATCTTTTGGTGGCGTGTAAGTCGGGTTATCATAAGTTTTTGTTAGCATTACAATAGGATACAACGGGTAGTATAAATATTGATCAACGGCTATAATACAGTAAAGAATATTTCTTTCTTTAAAATCTTCTTTAGGACTAAAATTTTCCTCGCAGGAAATGTTTAAAAATGATAAAGTTATTGCAATTATAAATAAGGGAAGATTTTTTTTCATAACCCATCTCTTTGTTTTAAAAATAGCAAAAAAGGAATTAGTAATAAAGAAATTATTGCGAAATCAAAAACTAAGCTGACAGACCAATAAAACGATAAATTGCATATAATGGAATATTCAAACCGGATGCAAACCTCAATCATAATTAAATTATATTGCTATACGTAAAAAATAGGTTGACTAAGATTTATCCATGTATTAATATGTTTATGGGATTTATAAAAAAACTACAATATGAACCAATGAAGAGCTTCAATATAAAATTAAAGTACATAACAATTTTTGTAGTTGCTCTTATCCTCTCCTGCAACAAAGAAGTTTCAGTTAGTCCTCCTGAAGAACCTATACATACAGGTTTCGTTTATATTGAATCGAATCCTAATTATGCAAAAATTTATTTGAATGGACGAAATACTGGCAAAGTTACACCTGATAGTTTGCGATGGTTGGAAGCTGGAAAGCAAACAGTAACTCTTAGACTTACAGGATGGAAAGATTCAACACTTCAATTGAATATTATTGAAAGTGAAAGATTAAACTTTTTTTTTGATTTTACTAAAAACTTAGCAATGTGTGGTTATATTGATTGTAAAACTCATCCAACTGATGCAGATATATTTCTTAATGACTCAGCTTTAGGGAAGAAAACACCATATCAAATAAGTAATTTATTCCCTGGTGAATATAAGGTTAAATTTAAAAAGGATCGTTACCTGGATGATAGTATTGATGTTACCGTTCAAAGCCAAGCTATAACATCAATTTACAAAGTATTAGTAGATACAACTGTTTGGGTAAATTTTAAGACATCCAATTCAGGATTGCCTTCCAGTTATATCCTAAGCATAGCTGTAGATAAGAATAATTTAAAATGGATTGGAACAGACGGTGGAGGGCTTGCAGTGTTCGATGAAAAAGACTGGATAATTTACGCTACTGATAATTCACCATTGCCTGATAACAGAATAAATGTTTTATATATTGACGATGAAGACAATATATGGATAGGAACGACAAGTGCTGGTCTTGTAAAATTTTATAATAATAGCTGGACAATCTATGACAAAAACAATTCGGGCTTACCAGCGGACATGATAACAGCGCTAACCAAAGATAAAAATGGTAACCTTTGGATTGGTACTTACAATAAAGGAGTTGCAGTTTTTAACAGTAACAGTTGGAAGGCATATGACATAGATAATTCTGATTTGCCATCAAATTATATATCATCTATTGCTATTATCGATACTAATATTTGGATAGGGACAAGAGAGGGCTTGGTCAATTTCAAACCGGAAGGAAAATCTGTTTTTTATAATTCAACTAATTCTTCAATTCCAAATAGAATATCTGCACTTGCAGTCGGAGTTTTAGGTGAACTTTATATAGGTACAATTTATATGGGGTCAAATGGTATTGCTATTTTGATAAATAATGAGTTTAAACTTTTGGATAATATTTTTAACAGCGATATTACAACTATCTCAGTGGATAAATTTAATCATGTTTGGATGGGTTCAAGTTTAAACGGTTTTGGTTTATTGTTTAATAACATTGGTTTTAAAGGCATTTTTAATAAGTATAATTCACCAATTAATGCTGATGGAGTTAATGCAATCGCCATAGATAAAAATATGTACAAATGGATTGGAACATATGGTGGTGGTTTGGTAAAGTTTAAGAACTTCAGATGAAAATAAATCCGAATAAATTTTTCTGTTTACCCTCTTTTAACTAACTTTGCGTTAAATTTTTATATTAATTGATATGAATAATAACATACATGTTCTCATACTTCTATTCATTACCATCACTGGATTTGTGTCTGCTCAAACAGGCACTCTCCGTGGTACAGTAGAAGATTCCACCAGCGGTGAATCGCTTGCATACGTTAATATCCTGATTGAAGGAACAAAACTTGGAATTGCATCTGATCTGAATGGTAATTTTACTCTTCCTTCCATTCCCGCAAAAAAAGATTTTGTTGTTAAGATTACTCACGTTGGGTACAGAATCAAAAGAATTCCAATAAATCTTACAACTGGAAAGATTACTCAAATTACAATTTCGCTCGTTCCAACTAATTATCAATTGGATGAAATTGAAGCGGTTGGCAAAAGAATATCGAGAGAGAAAGAAACAGATCTTGGTTTGCAAAGAATGACGATAAAGGAATTAGAGCTTTTACCAAAAGGTGTAGAGACCGATGTAATGCGTTCGCTTCAGCTTATACCGGGTGTAAAATCCACAGGCGATGTTTCTGCACGTTATTATGTGCGCGGCGGTTCAAGCGATCAGAATCTGGTTCTGCTCAATGGTGTTTCGGTTTACAATCCTTTCCACGCGATGGGGTTGTTCAGCGTTATCGATCCTGAAATGATTAACGTAGTTGAGTTTTATAAAGGCGGCTACACAGCAGAGTTTGGTGAACGGTTATCTTCTGTATTAAATCTTGTAACAAAAAACGGAAACCGAAACCGCTATACTGGTTCTGCCAATTTAAGCTTTCTTACAACCAAAGCTTCAGTTGAAGGACCAATTCCAAACGGATCATTTATTATTACCGGTAGAAAAAGTTTGTTCGATAATGTTCTAAAGAAATTCACCAACTACAAAGATGCACCGTTCGATTTCTATGATTTTTCTTTCAAAGCAAATTACTCTACGAATGATGATAAAACATTAACCAGAGTTTCTGTGTTTGGTTTTACCAGCAAAGACCGTTTAAAAAATGATAATAAACTTAAAGAAGATTTTAGCTGGACCAATAACATCTTTGGAGCAAATTGGTTTCAGGCGTGGGAAAGTCCTCTTTACTCCGAGCTTACACTTTCCTGGAGCGGTTTTAATGCAGAAGTTTTTCCTAACCAAAGCAGCGCTCTCCCAAGAAAAAATAAAGTTGATGACATAACCTTAAAAATGGATTTTAATTACATCTACGATAGCCGTGACGAACTGCGAGTTGGATACTCAATAAAATCTTTTAAAACAGACTATTACTTTGAAAACTTACGGAATGTAAGAACCACCATCAGCGATTTTGGAGCGAGCATTTTTGTTTATGGAAAATACCGGCTTCTTCGCTTTGATGAGTTTGTTGCGGACGCTGGTGTTAGAATAAATGCGGCACCACTTGCAAGTAATAATAATTCACGGTTCGAACCAAGATTGAATGCAAAGTTTAATATCAGTCCTTTGCTTTCACTTAAAGTTGCCTGGGGAATTTATTCGCAGGAGATGGTAACTCTTTCTGATGACAACGATATCATTTCACTCTTTGAACCTTGGATAATTGTTCCGGACTATTTGACTGCTCCATCGGCAATTCATTATGTTGTTGGCGCTGATGTTAACCTAACAGAAAATCTTTTATTCAATGTTGAGGCATATTACAAATTACTAAGAAACGTAACAGAATTGAATAAGGAAAAAGTTAGCGCAGAGGATCCGGACTTAATTCCAAGTAAAGGAGAATCATACGGAGCAGAGTTTATGTTTCAGCTTCAGGAGCAAAGAGTAACAGCAATGCTTTCGTACTCTCTTAGCTGGGCTTATCGCGAAACGAACAAGTGGCTCTACTATCCGCGTTACGATTACAGGCATCAATTAACTTTTAGCGCAAATTATAATTTAGGCAACGATTGGAATATAAGTGGTGTGTGGGTTTTAAGTTCGGGTCAACCGTTTACGCAGATTGAAGGATTTTATGATAAACTTTATTTCGATGATTTATATTCCCAATGGTTTTTATACGAATCTTATCAACCGTATAAAATTCTGGCAGATAAAAATCTGGGCAGGCTGCCATATTATCACAGGCTCGATTTAAGTTTATCCAAGAAGTTCAGATTGTTTTTTACAAACTTTTCTTTCAGTGCAAGTGTTATAAACGTTTATGACAGAAAAAATATTTTCTATTTTGAAAGAGATACCGGAAAAAGAGTTAATATGCTTCCATTTTTACCAACAGCTTCTATAAGGGTGGATTTATGAAAGTAGAAGATATAAAAAGGGAAAGGGGACAAGGGACGAGGGAAATGGGACAAGGGTCGAGAGACAGGGGACAAGGGACGAGAGAAAGGGGACAAGGGACGAGGGAAATGGGACAAGGGTCGAGAGACAGGGGACAAGTGACGAGGGAAATGGGACAAGGGACGAGGGAAATGGGATTGAGGAATGCGGAAATGGAAGATCATTCACTGTTATCGCCCTATAAAAAAATAAAATCATTAAGTAAAAAATATTTATTTCATAAACAATCAATAATCAAGCATCAACCATTTTATATATTAATTTTAGTTCTATCTCTTTGTTCACTCTTTTTGTCTTCCTGCGAAGAGAATGTGAATCCAAAAGCACCTTTTAGGGATAGATATATTTTAAACTTCATTGTACGCGGAGATACTTCCTATCAAATTGCTGTGTTAACACATAGCTATACTGTCAACGGAGTTGATCCTTATGAGAATGAAATTGATCCGGCTATTAAAGATGCTGATATAAAAATCTGGTATGATTCAGATGTTTATACAATGAGGGATACAACAATCGCACGGAATGATACATCACGCTATAAAAGTCCGGTCTATTATTATTATTTAAAAAACTTTAAACCCGGTGATGATAAATATGTTGAAGTTAAGGCTGAATTGACTAACGGAAGAAGTTTATCATCATTAACAAAAATTCCAGCAAAGATAAGTATTGATTCGGTAGACAGAATGATTCCTTCAGCAGACAAACCGAATTACACTTTTGCCTGGAAAAGTACAGGTACTGGAATTTATTATTTATCAAGATTCAGATTTACTTATACAATCAGGGAAGGTTCAACAATTACATGGTACAATAAAGAAGTTCCTATTACTTATAATAGAATTGGAGATCAGGATCTTCCTGTCTTTCCATCAATTACAAAAAATTCAGCTATAACTTTTGAAAATTCAGCGCTCGATTCTGCCATGAAAGAAATTTCCAAGGGTGAAACTGATAAAAGTAAATTTGAATTAAAGAAGGCAGAATATGAATTGTTAGTTTTTGATAAGCCGCTTTCAAATTATTATTCATCAATACATGGTTACCTGGATGATTTTTCTGTACGGATTGATGAAAGTGATTATTCAAATGTTACTGGCGGATTTGGCATTTTTGCCTCATATTTAAAACAGATCATCAATGTTACATTTAAGGAAAAATATGTTAAATCATTTGGTTACAGGTATGGATTTGATTAAAAATATAATGCCGATTTAATTTTATTAAACGGTGTAACAGAATTTAAAATTGTCTATCGCAAAAAAAATATGAAAAAAAGTCTTTACTTTCTATCTCTATTCATTTCAGCAATTATTGCTGTCTCCTGTAATAAAGAAGTGTCTGTTAGTCCAGAGGATCCTATTATACATACCGGTTATTTATTTGTAGAATCCAATCCCACTAAAGCTGCAATATATCTTAATGGAAAAAATACTGGTAAATTTACGTCTGACAGCATTCGTTGGTTAGAATCTGGAGATTACAGGATTACCCTTCGCTTAAAAGGCTGGCGCGATTCTGTATTCAAAGTATCAGTTAATGAAAAAATTAAAACTAATCTTGCCATTGACTTTACAACAAATCCTTTAATGTGCGGAGAAATTGCAGTAACATCCTGGCCAGTTGGTGTTGCTGTTTTTATTAATTCAGAAAACACCGGAAAAGTAACTCCAGCAACAATTAAAAATCTTTTACCAGGCAGCTATAAAATTAAATTATTTAAAGAAAGATATTGGGAAGATACTCTAACAGTCGGTGTTCAAAGTCAGATGACAACAACTGTTTTTAGGGCACTGGCAGATACAGCCGTTTGGGTTGCATATAAAAAAGGTAATTGTCCGTTGCCTTCCAATACAATTACAAGTATATCAGTTGATAAAAATAACGTTAAGTGGATAGCTACGGATGGTGCTGGAATTGCTACTTTCGATGATAAAAACTGGACAATTTATAATACAAGCAATTCTCCATTACCGGAAAATCGAATCAGTGTTATTTATATCGATCCGCAAGACAACAAGTGGTTTGGAACTTCGAACTTTGGCTTGGTTAAATTTGATGGTTCTAATTGGACTACCTATGATACTTATAATTCCGGATTACCTTCCAATATGATTATTACTTTAGCAACAGATTTGAATGGAAACTTATGTATCGGAACCTACGATAAAGGTATTGTTGTATTTGATGGAGTAAACTGGAAGGTTTATAATACTTCAAATTCAGGTATACCCAGCAATATAATTACAGCTTTTACAGTTGATCAAAAAGGGAACTATTGGGTTGGTACAGCAATGAGTGGTGTTGCTAAATATGATGGTAAAGAATGGCAAAAATTTAATGATGTCAATGCAAATATCCCAATTATAGTAACAGCGTTGGCAACAGATGGATTAGGAAATGTTTGGGGAGGATTTACTTCATTCGGTTTATATTCCGGTGGCATATTTAAATATGACGAAGTAAAAGGCTGGTCTTTGTATTCCGGTAGTTTTAGTGACAGACTTTCTTGCATTGTTCCGGATAGCCATAATTATCTTTGGATCGGTTCTTATAACAACGGAATGGGACTTATTGAAGGCAGATTTATTTATCGCGATATTTTTAATGGTTCAAACTCACCAATACATAATAACATTGTAAATTCAATTGCAGTGGATAATGGTGGATATAAATGGATTGGAACAAGTGCCGATGGATTATTAAAATTCAAAAACAAGAGATAGATAGAAAGAGAAATTATATTTCTTTAAAAATATCAACAACTTTATTGAACTCATTTGATTTATCTAAGAAGTAATCTGCTCCATTATCCATACAAATTTTTTTATACTGCGGATAAGGATAATTTGTAAGAATAATAACTTTAATAGAGTGATTATTATTCTTTATATTTTTCAGAACATCAATACCGCTGCCTCCGGGCATGCTAATATCCAGGATTACTACATCAGGTTTAAGCTGATTAATTAAATCGATAGATTCCTGTACATTTTTGGCTTCGCCAATAATATTAATTCCTTTAACTTCATCAAAAATGTGTGCAAGTCTAACACGTACAATTGGCGAATCATCGGATATAAATACGTTCATAAATTTTATTCCTTTCTGAGAATTGCCAAATATATTCTCCATAATAAAACCTAATTATTCAATAATTCATTTGTACTGTAAATTTTCTAAATTCTTTTAAAGATTTTGATCAAAAACTTTCTTACTGCACTACTTTGTTCTATTTATACGATAAGAATTAACCTGTTAAGTTCCAAGCCAATTACATTGGATTTTATGTAAGAAAAATCACCCTTTTTCTGTAAGACAAAATCTTACAAAATATTTTTATACTAATTTATTTTGTAGTGCGTACCTGGTTAGTGCAGAATTTGTTTTTAATCCCATCTTTTCAAGCAATCTTGCCCGGTATGTGCTTACTGTTTTTACGCTAAGAGATAATTCCTCGGCAATTTGTTTTGCAGTTTTACCAGAAGCCATCAACCTCATAACTTCAAATTCTCTATCGGATAAATTTTCGTGCAGCGGCTTGGTAGAATCCCGTTCAAAATCAGCTGCTAATAACTCAGCTAATTGACTGTTGATATATTTTCTGCCATCAATAATTTTTTTAATTGCAGTAATTAATTCTTCAGGAGCACTATCTTTAGTAAGGTAGCCGGAAGCGCCAGCTTTTATACATCTTAATGCAAATTGATCACCAGGATGAACTGTTAGCACCAATACCGGAAGTTTAGGTTTATGCTTTTTAATTTCTTTAAGAATCTCTATTCCGTTCATACCCGGCATAGATATGTCCAGTATTACAATATCCCAGCTTTCTTTGAATATTTTATCCAATACAATCTGACCATTTTCAGCTTCACCACATATAAAGGTATTATGCTCTTCCGAAAGAATTTGTTTTAATCCGGAGCGGATAATAGCATGGTCATCACCGATAAGTACCTTAATCATATTTCCTCATAATCATTATTGATGTTATAAGAAGGAATTTTAACAATTACATTTGTCCCAGATTCAGATCCCAAAATTTTAAATTCACCTTCAAGCAATTCAGCTCTTTCATGCATTCCAAGCAAACCTAAAGATTTTGTGTTTTGTATTTCGCTTTCTGTAATGCCTCTGCCGTTATCTTTAATTTCCAAAACAATAAAATTTTCATTCACATCTAATCTAATTTCAACTTCACTTGCCTGTGCGTGGCGGGCAACATTTGTAAGTGTTTCCTGGAAAATACGAAAAATTGCAGTAATCCTATTCTGTGGGATCTTTAATTCCTCCGGTAAGGATTTAATTTTACAAATTATACCAGTCCTGTTTTGAAAATCCTGCGCCTGCCATTCAATTGCTGCGGGAAGCCCAAGGTAATCCAATACACCCGGTCTAAGTTCAGAAGATATTTTCCGTACTGTGTTAATTGTTGAATCGATAAGCTGAGACATTGAACCAAGTTTATCAATAAGTAATTGATCGCTTGTTTCTGTGCTTTTGTATTTTTTCTCAAACCAGGCGATGTCCATCTTAATTCCAGTAAGTGATTGCCCCAATTCATCATGGATTTCCCGGGCAATTCTGGTTCGTTCTTCTTCTCTTGCAGATTGTAAGTGAGCGGATAGCCTTCTTAATTGTTGTCTTGAGTTGTTAAGTTGAATTTCTGCAGTTTGGATTTTCTGGAAAGCAAGTGCATTTTGAATTGCTATGGCAGCAATTTGTGCAAGAGAAATTAATTTTTCTACATCCTGATTATTAAAACCATTACTATCATTTTTGTTATCTATTTTCAGAAAACCAATTACTTCCTTTTGCGAATCAATAATTGGAAGACAAACCGAAGTCTGGATTTTAAATTTATAAACAATACTTTTTAAGCTGAAAGGATCGCTATCTGCGCTATTTGTTATATATGGTAATTTTGTCTCAAGTACTTTACCTGCTAATCCTTCATGCGGTTGCCAAATATATTCAAAATTGAATGGAGCTTTATTCTTAAAATATTTTTTACTTACAAAACCTTCCTCAATTCTTAAACCAGCAACACCATGTTCGGCATCTACCAATTTAATTCCTTCAGTAACCAGGATATCAATAATTTGATCTACATCGAGTTCTGAGTTTAGCTTTTTGCTAACGTCCATCAAAGTTCTAATTGTAACTTCATCATTCTTTTTTGTTGAAATGTCTTTTGAATTTACAATTATTCCTTCTATTTGTGGAACGGTAAGTAAATTCTTTATTATACTTTCAAAGTGGCAGTAATTTCCATCTTTCTTTCTAAACCTGAATTCAAGAATTGTTTTATTATAATCGATATGCAACAAATTTCTTATGTTAGCTATAAATAATGGAAGATCTTCAGGATGAATGTACTGGAAAACTTTAGAGCCATTAAGTTCCTCCGGTTTGTATCCTAAAACAAATTCAGCGGATGGACTAACAAATTTAAAATACCCGTTTCTGTTAATAATTGTTTTTATGTCGAAGTCATTTTCAATTAAGGATCTAAAGTAAATTTCGGTCTTCTGAAGTTCTGCATTAATTTTTTTCTGGGCTGTTATATCCTGAGTAATTCCAACCATTTTAATAATAGTGCCATCTTCCTGTCTTAACGTGTCACCTCTCGAAATTAAATCGCGAATACTTCCATCTGATCTGATGATTTTAAATTCAACAACAAACGATGTTTTCTCTTTCAGAACTCGTTCAAGGATTTGTAGTAACTTGTCACGGTCAGCCGGATGTATTGAATTAGATATAGTTTCAATATTAATATTTGCCGTGGGCTGAATACCATAAATTGAAAATAATCCGTCTGACCAGAAGAAACTTTCCTTTCTATAATCTATTTCCCAATGTCCAGAATGTGTTATTTCTTCTATTTCATTTAATAGGATTTCTTTTTCTATTAACCTTTCTTCAACTTTTTTATGTTCAATTAACGATGCGAGATGTTGTGTTATTGTTGTAAGTAATTTTAGTAACCAATGATTTATTGGATTACTACCAAACTGGAAGAAAGCAAGCGCAGCAACAACTTCCTGGTTGTTAAGTATTGGAATTATCAGGTATGAATTTAAGCCGGTCTCTTTAATAAAAGATGCTCGCTTAAAATTATTTTCTTGCGATAAATCCTCAATCCAAACTGGGGATTTTGCTGTCCAGGCATTACCAACAATACCTTCCCCGGGTATTCCTTTGTAATCTTTTGTGCTTTCTGCAAATTCCATTATTGCTTCTGAATTGATATGCCAGGTAGAAATTTTTATTAAAGAATTGCTGATTTCATTAAGCATCCAGGCTTCTCCAAAAGGCCAACCTGTAAACCTGCATATTTCCCTTAACGTAATGTTTAATGATTCTTTTAGATTTCCAATTTCATTAAATGCAAATACTAACGATTCTAATAAGCGAAGTTCTTCTTCAGTTTCTTTTCGGGAGGTTATATCAATTCCAATTGAAAGAATTAATTTTTGCTCGGCATAAACTGTTGCATTCCAATATATCCATTTATATTTACCATTTTTACATTTTATCCTAAATTCTTGTCCTTCAGTTGCTTTTCCAATTCCTAAATTCTTAAGCGCTTTATTTGCTGATGTTAAATCTTCAGGATGAATCAAATCCTGATAATGAATTTTAATTATTTCTTCAGTAGAATAACCAAGAATAGATTCTACTTCATCGTTAATTAATTTAATTGACCCATCGAATCCGGATATCAAGAATAACTCGTGAGAAACAGAAAAGAATCTGTCTTTTAGAATATCGAAATCGATATTTTTATTTGAATTGAAAAAATTCTTTTTCAATTTCAATTTATCTTTTGAAGGATTTAGAGATTTTTTAATTGATTTTTCCTTTTACTTAATTAAACAAACTGTTTACCTGAATTTTAATCAAATTAAGAGTAATAATCATCCTGATTAAAATTATTAATTGTTGAATATGATTTGAAATAAGTCATTAGAATATTATTCAAACAAGAAAGAAAGAAGAAAAGTTTAAGAAGATTATTTTTTCTGGTATTAAAAGAACTTATAGATTTCTTTCAGAATCTTATTTGTTGCTCCAGTATTGTCATTTACATATCGATAAGCAACACAGCCCATTTCCTTGCGCATATCATTATTACTAAAAAGATTTCTTAGTGTACGGTAAGCCTGACTTTTAGTTTTGATAGTTTTTGCTCCACCCAACGCAACCAGCTTTTGTGCTTCCTGCGAATTTTCTATTTTTGGGCCAAACAGAACCGGAATACCATAAACTGCTGGTTCCAGAACATTGTGAATACCTTGCTTAAAACTACCTCCAACAAACGCAACTTGCGCATAATAGTAAAGAGTCAATAATATGCCAATAGAATCGATGATAACTATTTTTTCATTTATGTATTCGTTCAAATAAGAAAATCTTATTGATAAAATTTTTCCTGCAAACTGGTTCTCCAATTTTTCCAAACGTTGAATCGTTGGTTCGTGAGGGACTAAGAACAAAACAATATCTGTTTGGTATTCTATCAATTTAAGAAAGGCGGGGATAAAAATTTCTTCATCTGATTCCCAGGAACTGCCCATAACAAATATTTTTTTACCTTTAAACAATTCTTCCTTAAATAATTTTTTTTCTTTTGCGGCAATACTTTTTTGAAATACCCGGTCAAACCGCGTATCTCCAACAGAACTGATTTTATTATCTGGAATATTAAAATCTTTAAAATTATTTAAATCAGTTTCTGATACAGTTAGGATTTTAGTTAAATCCTTGTAAAGAGATTTGTGAAAACTTTTAGAAATTGGGAGTTTCCGGCTTGAATCGCTTCGCATAGTTGCATCGACTAAAAGACAGGGAATATTGCTTTCTTTCATTGCCCAAATAAAATTTGGCCAGATATCATAACGCATTATAATTGCTAAATCGGGTTGGACAGTCTTAATAAATCTTTTTGCCAGAGAAGGAGTATCAAATGGAATGTAAGAAACAACATCTGCAAAAGGGTAATTCTTAGAGTTTTCATATCCCGAAGGTGAAAAAAATGTAGCTAAAATATTTACTTCTCTTTCAGCCTTAAGCTGCTGGATTATTGGTTTCGCCTGCTCAAATTCTCCCATCGAAGATGAATGGAACCATATAAGTTTCTTTTTTTTATCCAAGGCAATTAATGCAAGAACCAAATCTTCATACAATCTTTTCCTATCTCTAATTCCTTTCCTTATTTTGGGATTAAACAAGGAACCAATTTGAAGTCCTACAAAAAGCAGAGGAATAAATATTCCGTTATATATTAAAAACCAAATTTTTTTCATATTGTAATTAAAAAATCATTAATCATTTTTAAAGTGTATTCTGGTGTAAGATCAATCATACATTTAAAATGTTTCTTCGGGCAATCTTTTCTTCCTATATGAGAACAAGGTCTGCAAGATAATGAATTGTTCTCTAAAATTAAATTTTTGTTTTTATATGGAATGAAACCAAATTCTTTAACTGTGGATCCCATTATCATTACAACCGGAACTTTAAGAGCGCAAGCCAGATGTGTAAGACCGGAATCGTTACATATAACCGCTTTGCAATTTTTCATCTCTGTTGCTGTTTGAAGCAAATGGTTTTCATTGCTTAAATTAATTGAAGAAGGAATTTTTTTTGCGATTTTTTCACAAATTACTTTGTCATCTTTGCCACCAAACAATGCTATTTTATATCCATTTTTTGAAAGTGCAATTCCCAATTGAATAAAATATTCCGCAGGCCACATTTTTGTAAAATGTTTAGATCCAGGACAGAGACCAATATAATTATCTTTCTTTCTTATTTTTTGCGGAAGATTATTTGGAAGAAATATTTCAAGTCCTAAATCATCTAATTCAAATTGAGATACTGTATTAGCATATCGGATGGGTATCGGAGGCAAATCCGTCATCCTGTTTATTTTAAACTTAACCAGAAGAAATTTATCAATTGTTTTTTTGTGGAATCGCACTGATTCAATTCCAAGAGTTCTTACAATTTTATTACTGCGCAAATTGTTCTGAAGATCAATAATTAAATCATATTTTTTACTTTTCAGTTCTTTCACCAATCTTTCATCATTTTGATTTTCATAAAGGAAGAGATCTGAAATGTGCGGACTATTAGAATAAACATCCCGGTATTCCATGCGCAGCAAAAAATCAATCTCTGTATTCCATTGATTTTTTAATGATCGTACCAACGGAGTTGATAATAGAATATCACCAAGTGAGCTTAAACGAATAATTAAAATTCTTTTCGGTTTATTCAATTTAATTTCCAAAACCTGTTCTAAAGAAATGTGCGAATGAGAATAATGTGACTGAATCTTTGCTTTTCTGACTTCATTTCAACTTTCAACATTTATTTCAACGGTAAATTTAGTTAAATAAGAATTGTCCTTCCAATAAAAGTTAATTGTAGTTTAAGCAACAGTTAATTATTTTTAGGAAGCAATTTTAAAGTGAAAGGAAATTAAATGACATCATTACCACCTCCATCAACTAAGAAATTTTCAGAAGATACAACTGAAAAAAAAGTATATAATATTGTTGAAAAATTATCTGGAAACATTCCTGTTCCAAATGACAGAAACCGGTTAGGTTATTGCCTTTATAAATTTGTAAAAGGGGAAGGGGATAATCCTGAGATTCTTGTTAAATCTACTAAGATTAAAATTGTAGAAGTTTCTCCAAAGGAACTTGCCCAAAAATTAAATGAAGAATTAGTTAATGCAAAACTCGTGGAAAAATAAAACTATCCAGTAGTGCTTATATAAAATAAAGGTATTTCTATTTTTATTTTGATTCGCCCATTGCCAGAAATTTTTCTACCATTTTAACATCAAATTCACTTCCTATAAAAATCGGGGTTCTTTCATGCAGTGATTTTGGTTGAATATCTAAGATTCTCTTACAACCATCCGAAGCTTTGCCGCCAGCATTCTCAACAATAAATGCCATTGGGTTGCATTCATACATTAAACGCAATTTCCCTTTTGGATTTCTGGAATCCGCTGGATACATAAAGATTCCACCATAAAGAAGATTGCGATGAATGTCTGCACACATTGAACCGATATAACGTGAGGCATAAGGTCTTTCAGTTTCTTTGTCTTCTTCCTGCAGGTACTTGATATATATTTTCAAACCCGGATGCCAGTATTTGTAATTTCCTTCATTGATTGAATAAATTTTCCCTTTCTTAGGAATTTGAATATTTTCATGTGAAAGCAGAAATTCTCCAACAGCAGGGTCCAAAGTAAATCCATGCACTCTGTGACCAGCGGTGTACACCAAAATTGTGCTTGAGCCATAAAGAATGTAACCAGCAACTTCTTGCTTAAATCCGCTTTGAAGACAGTCTTCAATTGTTCCGGCATTTCCGTCATCCGGTGTAATTCTTTTATAAACAGAAAATATAGTTCCGATGCTAATGTTTGCATCAATATTTGATGATCCATCCAGCGGATCGAAAAGCATTAAGTATTTTCCTCGTTTAAATTTTGGTGGAATGTGGATAATATTTTCTTCTTCTTCCGAAGCCATTACGCATAAATGTCCACCGTGATCCATCGCTTTATAAAGCATGTCGTGGGCAAAGATATCTAATTTTTTAACTTGTTCGCCATGGATATTACTGTTACCAGTGTAACCAAGAATATTTACCAATCCGGCTTTATTAACTTCCAGTGAAATAACTTTTGCTGCAAGAATTAAATCGGAAAGCAATGCTGAAAGCTCTCCAGTTGCTTTGGGATGCAACTTCTGCTGTTCCAAAATATGACGTTCCAATGTCATAAATCTCATGATATATTCGCTCTAATTAAATTTAACGATGTAATTTTATTCCAAATTTGGTTTGATTAGTTTTCAGATGAACCCCTACAAAAATATAAAAAGTAATTATGCTGTTTTTGAAATTTCCTGATCTTTATACTGAAGTTGATACAATTTATAGTAAATACCTTTCTTAGCAAGTAATTCCTGATGATTACCCATTTCACGCAATTCACCTTTGTGCATTACAATTATATTATCAGCATTCTGGATGGTTGATAACCGGTGGGCAATTACAATTGCCGTTCTTCCCACCAAAAGTTTTTCAATTGCCTGTTGAATTAAAATTTCAGTTTCAGTATCCACGCTTGAAGTTGCTTCATCAAGAATAAGAATTTGCGGATTATAAGCAAGCGCTCTTGCAAATGAAAGTAACTGCTTTTGTCCCACACTTAAAGTCGCACCTTTTTCTTTTACAACTTCGTTGTATTGATCTGGCAAGGACATTATGAATTTATGAGCGCCAACATTTTTTGCTGCTTCAATAATTGTTTCTTCAGTAATGTCAGGATTGTTCAAGCTAATGTTGGATTTAATTGTACCGGAAAAAAGAAAAACATCCTGTAAAACGATAGATATATATTTCCTGAGTTCTCTTTTATCAACTGTCTTAATGTCAACTCCATCAACAAGTATTTGTCCTTTGTTGATGTCATAAAATCGGGTTAGAATATTTATTAGGCTTGTTTTGCCAGCACCTGTGGCGCCTACAATTGCTATTGTTTCACCTGGATTTATTTTGAAAGAAACATTTTTTAAAATATAGTTTTCTGAATTATATGCAAACCAAACATTCTTAAATTCCACCTCACCAGTTACTTTTTTAATTTGAACCGGAGTTTCAGGATTAAGTACAAAAGTATTATTGTCTAACAATTTAAAAATTCTTTCTGAAGAAGCCATTGCTGTTTGCATTATATTATATTTTTCAGAAAGATCCCGGATTGGTCTGAAAAACATTTCTGTGTATTGTATGAATGCAAATAAAACTCCAATTGTCATATATCCCTGAACAATTTGACCGCCGCCATACCAAATGATCAGAGCAAATGCGATAGAACTTAGAAATTCAACTCCCGGAAAGAAAACAGCATAATAAAAAATTGATTTTATGTTAGCCTGAGTATGATCATTATTAATCGAAGAGAATTTTTGAAGCTCATCCTTTTGTTTATTAAAAATCTGAACAACGTTCATTCCGGTAACATGTTCCTGCATATATGAGTTTAACCTGGCAAGGTGAAATCTTACATCGCGATAGGTATCTCTTACTTTTTTTCTGAAAAGGAATGTACCATAAAACAGAACTGGCAATACTGATAATGTAACTAAAGCTAACTGCCAATCCATAAAAAACATAAAACCAAAAATCCATACTATAATGAACAAATCACTAAAGACCATAACGATACCGGAAGAAAACATTTCATTTAATGATTCCACATCGTTTGTAACTCTGGTTACTAATCTTCCGATTGGTGTTTTATCAAAGAATTTGAGTGAAAGTTTTTGAATATGAGCAAATATTTTAGTCCGCAAATCATAAATTATTTTTTGCCCCATATATTCAGTGTAATATGTAAGGTAGTACTGGATTATAGACTGAAGAACGAGTGAACCAATTAAACCAAGAGTTATTAAAAGCAAACCATGATAATCTTTATTCTTAATGCTGTCATCAATGGCTATTTTTGTTAAGTAAGGTCTAAGTGGTCCAAGCGCTGCAACAACAACATTTAACAGTATAGCAAGGATTACATACTTTTTGTAAGGTCTAACATAACTTAAAAGTCTTTTCATCAACTTGGAATCGTATGCTTTACCTAAAATCTCATCGTCAGTTTTATAATCTTGGGACATATTTATATTATTTTTATAAAATTATCATTCATTAAAAAACAATTGTCAAACGTCAAAAGTCAAACGAAAAATGCAAATCTTAAAATATCAATCCTCATTTTTCCAGCATCCTTCAACCATCTTACATCAACCATCAATTGATTTCTTCCAGTTCCTTTTCGAGTAATTGTTTGTAATGCAAATCGGCATAAATTCCGTTTTGTTCAACCAATTCTGAGTGAGTGCCTTGTTCAGCAATCATTCCATCTTCAAGCACAAAAATCCTATCAGCATCTTTTACGGTGGAAATTCTATGGCTAATAATTATGCTTGTTCTATCCTTCATAAAAGCGTGGAGCATATTTAAGATTTCTTCCTCAGTATGAGTATCAACAGCAGAAAATGAATCATCAAGAATTAAAATAGCTGGATCTATTGCCAATGCTCTTGCCAGTGATGTTCTTTGCTTTTGTCCGCCAGAAAGAGTAATGCCTCGCTCACCAAGGATCGTCTCGTATTTTTTAGGAAAGGAATCAACATCTTTATTTAATTGTGCTATTTTGGAAACACTCTCAACTAATTCCATTTTTGTTTCATTCAATCCGTATGCAATGTTGTTTGCCAAAGTATCTGAGAATAAAAATGTTTCCTGCGGAACAATACCAATTTGTTTTCTTAAAACATCAAGCGGAATTTCTTTAACATTTCTCCCATCTATAAAAATTTCACCTTCAGTAACATCATACAATCGTGGAATTAAATTTATAAGCGATGTTTTACCAACACCTGTTTGTCCAACTAATGCTACAGTGCTGCCCTCAGGAATTTCAAAACTAATATTATTAAGAACGTTTGGAAGATGCGGAAGATATTTGAATGAAACATTCCTGAATTCAATTTTTCCTTTAATACTTTTTAAATCAGAATCAGTTCTTTCTGTGTCATCAATTTCATATTTCTCATTTAGTATATTATTCAATCTTTTCATACTTGCTGCGGCTTGCTGAATAATATTTGTTACCCATCCAACAGCAATCATTGGCCAGATAAGCATACTAAGATAAATTACAAATGCTGAAATGTCTCCAAGCCGAAGTTCACCATTAATTACCTTTATACCGCCTAACCAGATTACAAGAATAATTGAAGTACCAGTTACTAAAAACAATGCTGGTTGAAACAGCGCTTGAATTTTAACCATTTCCATATTCTTTTTAAGATAATCCAGGCTTTCACTTTTAAATTCTTTTATTTCATTTTCTTCACGTACATACGATTTGATTACTCTAATTCCGGAAAAATTTTCCTGAGCTTTTGTCGTTAAGTCAGCAAACTTTGCCTGTATAGCATTAAACTTAATATGAATTTGATTCCCAAGTTTATAAACCAGGTAAGAAAGCATCGGAAGGGGAACAAGGGAATAAAGAGTTAAGCTTGTGCTTAGTGAAAACATAATGAATAAAACGATTACTAATCTTATCCCAGTGTCTATTGAATACATAACAGCTGGTCCAATAAACATTCTTATAGCATTTATATCATTTGTAGCATGCGCCATAATGTTTCCAGTGGAAGTATTCTGGAAATAGCGCATTGGAAGTTTTTGAATATGCTCCCAGAAATCCTGTCGTATATCAAATTCCATCTCGCGGGAAACAACTATAATTGTCTGGCGAATTAGATATCTGAATATTCCACTTATCAACGATGTTGCAACAATCAGTAAAGCATATCTTACTAAGACAGAATTTTCCACTTTTTGCTGAAGTGCATTTATGCTGTCTTTTAACAGCAATGGAACATAAACTGCTGTTAGATTTGAAATAAGAATAAATAGAAAACCCCACAGGAGTTTCTTTTTGTATCGAATGAAATATTTTTTTAATGAAAGAAGACTGCTCATATATTAAAGATATAAATATTTATCAAAATTAAAACTAAAAAAGATAGTTAAAAGTTGCGTATGTAATAAAATAATAAGAAATATATCTTTAAAACTAAAACTGGACTTGATTAAAGCCCAGTTAAGCGAAGATTAAATTCACTTTTAATCTATAAAATTAAATTCCGTGTATTTTTGGAGAACCTTTGGTACAGTAATTTTTCCATCTAAAGTCTGGTAATTTTCTAACAATGAAACCATCAGTCTGCTGGTAGCTAAACCAGAGCCATTGAGTGTGTGAACGAATTCGGGTTTCTTTGTGTCTTCTCTTCTGTAGCGGATATTTGCACGTCTTGCCTGAAAATTCTCAAAGTTACTGCAAGAAGAAGCTTCCAGCCATCGATTCTCTGCTGGCGACCAGGTTTCAATATCATAACATTTTGCTGCAGAAAAACTTAGATCGCCGGTGCAAAGCAATAATATTCTATAAGGAATCTGCAATGCTTTTAGAATATCCTCTGCATCGTTTACTAATTTTTCCAATTCATCAAAAGAGGTTTCTGGTTTTACAAATTTTACCATCTCAACTTTATTAAATTGATGAACGCGCAGAAATCCTTTAGACTCTTTACCATAAGAACCAGCTTCTCTTCTAAAGCACGCAGAATAGCCAACGTAACAAACCGGTAAATCTTTCTCTTCAAGTATTTCATTGCGATGCAAGTTTGTAATGGGTACTTCTGCAGTTGGAATAGGGAAGAGATCATCCAGCCCAATTGTGTACATATCATCAGCCATTTTGGGCAATTGTCCCGTACCTTCCATTGAAGCGCGGTTTACAAGGAATGGAGGAAAAATTTCTGTATAGCCATGTTTCTTGATATGATAATCGAGCATAAAATTAATTAATGAACGTTCCAATGTAGCACCTTTTCCTTTGTAAACAGGAAAACCACTTCCGGTAATTTTAGCTCCGCGTTCGAAATCTAAAATATTTAATTTTTTACCAAGAGTTACATGATCTTGTTTCTTCTCAATATTTTCAAAAGAGAATCCTTCCGGCATCCATCGTCTTACTTCAACATTTTGTTCCGCTGTTTTTCCAACGGGAACAGAAGAATGAGGGAGGTTTGGGAGGTACATCAAAATGTTGGTCAACTCTTCTTCAACATTTTTTAACTGAGAATCGAATTCTGAAATTTTATCACCAACCAACTTCATCTCAGCAATAACAGCGGAAGCATCCTGACCAGATTTTTTCATCTGCCCAACTTGTTGCGAAACTTGATTTCTCTTCGCTTTTAATTCATCGGTTTGAATTATTAGTTGTCTGCGTTTCTCATCTAAAGCTACAACTTCATCAATTCTATTCTTTTCATTTTTATTTTCTATTCCTTGCTTAGCAAGTTCCGGATTTTCACGAATGAGTTTTAAGTCTAACATAAATTCCTTCTATTTATAATGATAGAAATCAGAGCTTTCAATTCTGAATTCTGTTTTCTGTATTCTGAATTCTACTTTACTACAATATTATAAATCTTATTCTTTACAAAGATTTCTTTAACAACTGTTTTTCCATCTGTGTGGCGTTTAACTGATTCTTCATTAAAGGCAATTTCCTTAACGAACGATTGCTCACTGTTATTCGGTACTTCAAGCGTCGCCCGTAGTTTTCCATTAATCTGGACTGCAATAGTAACTTTATCTTCAACCAATGCTGCTTCATCAGGTTGAAAACTTTTTGGTGCTTCAAAGATTGATTTGTCATTTCCAATTAATTTCCAGCATTCTTCGCCAAGATGCGGCGCAATTGGTGCAAGCATTGCAGCAAATCTTTCCAATGTGTACGCCTGTAAAGATGGATTGCATTTTTCAAGATTCTTTAGCAGCTCGTTCATTAATTCCATTAAAGAAGCAACTGCTGTGTTAAATCTGAAGTTATCAATCTCTTCATCAAACTTGCGGATGGTTTGATTTATTTTTCTGTAGACGAGTTTTTCATCTTCATTCAAAGCAGCAATTTCAAATTTTTCTAAGACAAAATTATTCTTTATTATTCCTTCAAACTTAGTAAATAAATCAAAGGAGCGTTGAACAAAACGATCAATACCAACAATGCCATGATCGTTCCAATCGCCGCCAAGATCGTATGGACCCATAAACATCATATAAAGACGAAAAACATCAGCTCCATATTTCTCAATAAATATATCAGGGTTAACAACATTACCTTTCGATTTTGACATCTTTGCGCCTTGATTTGTAATTGTGCCCTGGTGTATCAAGGTGGAAAATGGCTCATTGCTGTTCGTCATTCCAATGTCGCGGAGAAATTTGTGGATGAATCTGGCATAAAGCAAGTGCATGGTTGCATGTTCTGCACCGCCAACATACATATCAACCGGAATCCATTGGTTACCTAAATCCACGTCGAACATCTTTTCTTTGAAGTTTGGATTTAAGTAACGGAAATAGTACCAGGAAGAATCGACAAATGTATCCATCGTATCCGGATCTCTATGCGCTTCACCACCGCACTTTGGACATTTTACATCCATAAAACTTTTATTCGTAGTTAAAGGCGATTGTCCTTCTCGCTTAAATTCAACCTGGTATGGAAGTTCAACAGGTAATTCGTTTTCACTTACCGGAACTTCACCACACTTTTCACAATGGATAATCGGAATAGGTGTTCCCCAATAACGCTGACGCGAAATTAGCCAATCGCGTAAACGATAATTTACTTTCCGCTTTCCTAAATTATTTTGTTCAAGATAATCGGAAATTTTTTCAATTCCATCATCAGAGTTTAATCCGTTAAAACTTCCTGAGTTTATCATTGCACCTGCTTCAACAAAAGCTTCAGTTAATTCTTCTTCGGGATTTTTACCTTTTTCTAAAATTACTTTTCGTATTGGCAAATTAAATTTTTTGGCAAATTCAAAATCACGTTCATCGTGTGCAGGAACAGCCATAACGCAGCCGGTACCGTAAGTAGCAAGTGCATAATCTGCAATCCAGATCGGCACACTTTCGCCATTAACAGGATTAATAGCGTTTACACCTATTGGCACTCCGGTTTTTTCTTTTACAGTTGATGTTCTTTCTATTTCTGTTAAAGATTTAATCGATTCTTTGTATTCATCAACTAATTTTTTATTTGCTGGGGCAGTAAGTTTATCTACAAGTGGATGTTCCGGTGCAAGTACAACATAAGTTACACCGTAGAGAGTGTCCGGTCTGGTTGTAAAAACAGTAATCTCATCATCAAAACCATCAATCTTAAATTTAACATTTGTTCCAACGCTTCTACCAATCCAGTTCTTCTGCATTAATTTGGTTTTCTCGGGCCAATCAATTTTATCTAAATCCCGTAAAAGCTCATCTGCATAATCTGTTATTTTAAAGAACCACTGGGTAAGATTTTTTTGAATAACTAAAGTTCCGCATCGTTCGCAGGTACCATTTGCAAGTACCTGTTCGTTAGCCAAAACAGTTTGGCAGGAAGGACACCAATTTACCGGTGCTTTTTTTCTGTAAGCTAATCCTTTTTTATACATCTGAAGAAATAGCCACTGGTTCCATTTGTAATATTCAGGTAGGCAGGTCATCAATTCAGCATCCCAATCATACATACAACCCATATGTTTTAGTTGAACGTGGATGTCTTCAATATTTTTCATTGTACTATCGTAAGGATGAACGCCGGTTTTTATTGCATAGTTTTCTGCCGGCAAACCGAAAGCATCATAACCCATAGGTTCAAATACGTTATAACCTTTTAATTTTTTAAAACGTGCCCAGGAATCCGTTGGACCGTAATTATACCAATGTCCAATGTGAAGCTTTGCTCCTGAAGGATATATGAACATTACAAGGCAGTAAAGTTTTTTCTCTAACTTAGTCAGATCAGTTTTGTGAACATTATTGTAAGTCCAGTAAGCTTGCCATTTCTTTTCAATTTCGTGGTGAGGATAACGCATAAATTTACAATCATTTTGTGAAAAATTAGGTTTAAACTTATCGAAAAAGGATTGGTTTATCAAGCCAGGATCGGTTTTAGCAGTTACCCGGCAAAATTTCCGAATTGAAAATTGAGAAATGTACAAAACTATTTTATTGGATTGCCATAATCTCTTTTTCTTAAGAGTGAATTACAGCAACTTTCCTTCAATCAATTTCTTTCATTTACCCTTATCTTAAAATAAAGTGTTGATGAGCTTTATTTTCTTACACAATTACTCTATTTTTACACAAAACTTTCTATCACAAACTGTTTGATATAAAATGAATTTATTGGAATTAGGCTCATTTCACTATAAAGAAAAAAAACTTTACTGTGAACAAAAATCAGTTGAAGAAATTGCTGAAACTGTTGGAACTCCGGTTTTTATTTACAGCAAGAATTATCTGGTTAACCAATACAAAGAATTTGATAAAGCATTTGTAGGGATTAATCATAACATTTTCTTTGCGATAAAATCAAATTTTAATCTCAATGTTATTAAAATACTTCTCGATCAAGGTTCTGGAGTTGATGTTAATTCTGGCGGCGAATTATACAGAGCATTAAAAGCTGGTGCAACTCCAAATAAGATTTTATTCTCGGGTGTTGGAAAAACTGCTGAAGAAATTAAGATGGCATTGCAACACGGGGTTAAATTAATTAAAGCTGAATCATTAAGTGAAACGAATTTGATTGACAAGATTGCCGGTGAGATGAAAAAAACCGCTCCAGTTGCTATCCGGATAAATCCCAATGTTGATGCAAAGACTCATCCTTATATCTCTACAGGATTGGCAGAAAATAAATTCGGGATCGATTCATCAAAAGCAGAAGAAATATTTCTTGAATGTTCAAAACTCAAAAACATTCGCCTTTGCGGAATTGATATGCACATTGGTTCACAGATTACATCCATCGAACCATTTGTAGAAGCAATTGAAAAGATGGCGGAACTTTTTAAGAAATTGAAATTGTCCGGAATTCCATTACAGCATTTTGATATTGGTGGTGGAATGGGCGTTATGTATAAGGAAGAAAATTTCTTTTCACTTTTTAAGCTAAGCGAAAGAGTTAAAGAAATCCTGCTTCAACTTGATTGCGAAATACTATTTGAACCAGGACGTTTTTTAACGGCAAATGCTGGAATTCTTGTGGCTGAAATTCAGTATATAAAACAAAACAGAAATAAAATTTTCTTTATAGTTGATGCTGCGATGACCGAATTATTAAGACCAACTTTGTACGGCGCATATCATCATATTCAACCTGTTAAGATAAACGACAGAAAAGATATTATCGTGGATGTGGTCGGACCAGTCTGTGAGAGCGGCGATTTTTTGGCAAAGGATAGAACAATAACCGAATGCATCGAAGGAGAGAAACTTGCCGTGCTGTCTGCCGGGGCTTATGGGATGGTTATGTCGTCAAATTATAATGCACGAAGGAGACCACCAGAAGTAATTGTAGATGGTGACAGATTTTTTATTTCCAGAAGCAGAGAATCTTTTGAACATTTGCTTTGGGATGAAAAAATTATTGATGAGCTTCATACATAATTTAATTTTATAATAGAAATGGAATATTGGAATAATGTAATAGGTTTTCCTGATCATTCAATAATTGAAATTTACCATTATGCATCGTAGAAAATTTTTAACGGCAGTTTCAATTGCCTCAACATTTCCTTTTTTGTACAAAGAAGCATTTGCAAATTCATTTGTTAATCCAAACGAAAATATCATCAAACCCCCAAAATTAAAATTTGGTGATACTGTTGGACTAATAGCACCGGGAAGCAATATAACAGAGGATGAGTTAAATGAATCTGTTAAGAATCTGGAAGCACTTGGATTCAAAGTCGTTTATCGGAATGATATTTTAGCAAAGCACGGCTACCTTGCCGGCACTGATGAGAGGAGAGCATCTGAAATAAATGAAATGTTCAATCGTAAGGATGTAAGCGGAATTATTTGTGCACGCGGAGGATATGGCTGTGCAAGAATTCTTCATCTAATTGATTATCAAACGATCAAACAGAATCCGAAAATAATTATTGGTTATAGTGATATAACCGCTTTGTTGTATGCGATTTTTCAGAAAACAGGTTTGGTAACTTTTCATGGACCTGTAGGAATTTCCACCTTCAACAATTTTTCCAAACAAAATTTTGCTGATGTGTTATTAAATCCTTCTTCAGAATTAATTCTTTGGAATGCCAAAGATGAAAATGAGAATAACATTAGCAGAAAATCTGCAGTAATAAGGAGCGGAAAAGCCACTGGTAAAATGGTTGGTGGTAATTTATCTATCGTAGTATCAATGATCGGAACTGAGTATGATATCGATACTTCTGGTAAAATAATTTTTCTTGAGGAAGTAGGGGAAGAACCATACCGGGTAGATAGGATGCTAACACAAATGATTCAAGCAGGAAAATTTTCTAAAGCTGCGGGAATAGCTCTTGGTGTATTTGAAAAGTGCGAACCAAAAGAAAAAAATGCGGAATTTAATTCTTCTTTTTCATTAACGGAAGTTTTGTTTGATAGACTCTTTAATCTTGGAATTCCAGTTCTTTACGGAATGTCTTTTGGACACATAACTAATAAATTTACATTACCATTAGGAGTTACTGCCCAACTAAATGTTGATGATCAGACTCTTACGTTGCTTGAAACAGCAGTTCATTAGAAAGTTAGCAATTGGAAAACTGCAATCCGTAATTAAAAGTCTTGTTTGCCAAAAATAAATTTGTTAAACTTCTTTTAGTTTTTAAGTAAAATTTAAATTAGCGGGGAAGTTATGAAAATTTTATCGGTCTTCTCTTTGTTTGTTTTATTCGCGACTTTATCCGGTTGTTTAATCGGGCACAAAATAGTTTACATTGTAGATGTGAACAAATCTGGTCCAGGCACAGCTACTGTCTGGTATAATAATATCCGATCTGATGCCACTAATGACCAGGAATTTGAGGAAGATAAGAATAATCTTTTCGATTATATGCTAAAGAGTGATAAATTTATAAAAGATATGAAAGCAGAAGGCAAGACTATCACATCCAGAGAATTGATTATGGAAAAAGAACAGTTGAATGGAAAAGCTGTTTACTATTTTACTAAACTTAGCGATGTGGAAAATTTATCCTATGAAGAAGGATTTTACTATTTAACACTTGCTCTTGATGACAGCGTTGTTGCAACAAATGGAGAAGTTATTAAATCGGCTAAATACAAAAGAATTCTTTGGGATGAGTCAATTAATCCATTGAAGTTTGAAATCCTGATTGAACCAACAGAAGGAACAAAGACAAAATCATTAGCTGAGTTTTATTCTAAAGGAAATGATTAATTGTTTCTTCGAACTGTTTAGGTCGAAGTAAAAGGCAAGGTTTTCCAATATACTTCTCTCATTAAAATTTAAGAGCGATGATAAAAAATTATTTTTCTACTTATTTCATTCCCGGATAACCGGACTTTTTTTTAAAATGTACGCAGAAATTGTTTTCCCTCTTCCATTTAGAAATACATTCACGTATTCCATTCCTGATGACCTGATTGATCTTGCAAAGGTTGGTGTTCGGGCAGTTGCGCCATTTGGCAAACGGATTCTAACCGGATTTATAATCAATCTTTCTCCAACTACTGATGTTAAAGAAATTATTAAACCGATTCAGGATATTCTTGATACAACTGAAATCTTTACAAAGGATTCACTTAAATTCTACGAATGGGTATCAGATTATTATCTGAGCTCATTGGGCGAAGCTTTAAGAAATGCGGTTCCGTATGGAATAGAAGTAGAGACAAAGAAAAAAATTGTTGGCGATAAAATTATTTGCCAGGAATTACTTCTGTTGGAAAAAAATCAAAAATCAATAAAAGCAAAAATACTTTCTGTACTTGCAGAAAGGGAAGTTGTTAATTTAGATTATCTGCAAAAAGTGATTAAGAAAAAAAATATTTATTCCGCTTTACGGGAATTAGAAAAGCAAGGAACACTTACAATCCTTAGTGAATTGGCTAAAGCTAAAGTTGGAATTAAGAAAGTTAAATATGTAAAACTTGCAAAAACTTTAGATGAAGTTTATGAATTCATCCCCGAAATCGAAGGGCGCTCACCTAAGCAAGTTGTCGTTCTTCTCGAATTGATTTCAAAAAAAAGTGAGGCGATTGCATTAAGTGAACTTCTGAAAAAAACTAAAGCTTCACAATCTTCTGTTGATAGCCTTGTTCAGAAAGAATTAGTTGAAGTTTTTGACAAAGAAATCGATAGGAAATTTGAAGAAACTTATTCGGAAGATTTTAAGAATTTCAATCTGACAACCCAGCAGCAAAAAATAATTGATGAAGTTACTGTTAATATAAATCCAAGTACGTTTGCCCCTTACTTACTACACGGCATAACCGGCAGTGGTAAAACCCAGGTTTATATCGAACTTGCAAAAAAAACTTTGGCATTAGGAAAAAATGTTTTGATCCTTGTTCCGGAAATATCTCTTACGCCACAAATTACATCCCGGCTTTATAACAGTTTTGGAAATCAAATCGCAGTTGTTCACAGCCGCATGTCTTATGGTGAAAGATATGACACCTGGAGAAAAATAATTTCTGGTGAATACAAAATTGTTGTTGGCGCTCGCTCAGCATTATTTGCCCCATTGGAAAATATTGGTCTTATTGTAGTGGATGAAGAGCACGACTCAAGTTACAAGCAATATGATCTTGTACCAAAATACCAGGCACGGGATGCTGCTGTTGTAAGGGCAAAAATTTCTAATTGCCCAATCGTTCTGGGTTCTGCTACACCGTCAGTAGAAAGTATGTACAACGTAAGAACTGGGAAATATAAAATTCTTGAGTTAAAGGAACGGGTAGATGATGCAAATCTGCCGGTAATAAAATTAGTTAATGTTCTTATCGAGAAGAAAAAGAAACGGATGGAGAATATTTTTTCCAAACTTTTGCTTGATGAAATTGCATTGCGATTGAAAAAGAAAGAAGGAGTAATCATTCTTCAAAACAGAAGGGGATTTGCAACCAATGTGTATTGCGAGGATTGCGGTGAGATTGAAACCTGCAAAGATTGTTCAGTTCCTATGGTTTTTCACATAAACAAAAATACATTGCAATGCCACTATTGCGGCTTTATAAAACCAGTACCTAACGCTTGTACAAATTGCGGTTCGTTAAGTATAAGATATTTTGGAATTGGAACTCAGCGCGTAGAAGATGAATTAGATTTCTATTTTCCAGATGCGCGGATAGAAAGAATCGATTCTGATTCAATTTCAAAAAAAGGAGAGCTTGGATTGATACTGAACCGATTCCGCAAAGGTGAAATTGATATTCTTGTGGGAACGCAAATGGTTTCTAAGGGACTTGATTTTTCGAACGTAACTTTGGTTGGTGTAATTTCTGCCGAAACAAGTTTATGGATGCCTGATTTTCGGGCAGATGAAAGAACTTTTCAACTGCTTACTCAAGTTGCAGGAAGATCCGGTAGAAGTAAAACAGCAGGTGAAGTCTTAATCCAAACGCAAAATGAAAAACATTTTGTTCTTCAAAAAGTTTTAGCTAATGATTATGAAGGATTCTATCAAAAAGAAATTTTGTTAAGAGAGCAAATGGGTTATCCACCATTTACAAGAATTTGCTTAATTGAATCTAAAGATGAAAATGAAGACAATGCAAAAGGTGCCATAAATGATTTCTATAATCATCTCCTTCAATATAAAAAAGGATTACGAATAACCTCACCATTACCAGCAATAATTGCAAAGCTGAAGAAGAATTATCGCTTTCATATTTTGATTAAGAGTGATAGAAAAATAGATCCCGGTGGAGCTTATCTTCGGAATGCTGTTCTAAATTCTTTTATTCAGTATAAACAAAAATCCCGTTACAGAAATGTAAAGTTGTATTTTGATATTGATCCGCAAAGTATTGTTTGAAAAACCAAATAATAATTTCCAATTTCCAATTTCCAAATCCCAATTCCCAAATAAATTTTAAACAAGTAATACTAATATCCAAGCAACCTCTTTAAGGAGTTTGATGTTTGAAAATTGTTATTTGTTTGTTATTTGGAATTTGGTGCTTAAAAACTTGATCTAAACTTATTTCAACAACATTCGATTATATATTTAAATTAGAAAGGCTACAAAATTGTACCAATAGCTTTCCTACTGAAAGTGTAAATTGAGCAGCCATTCAATTAAATTTCAAAATATTATTTCTTCTAAAGGTTGTTTCGTTTAGTATAACGATTCTAAGAGGGGAAGAACTATATATTTTTAACTCCACAATCTGATTGAAATTAGTGCGACTCTCTAAAAGAGAGTCGCATTTTTTAATATTTACATGTTTAGAAAACTTAAAAACGGTACTGCTTTAGCAATAAAGAAAGTAATCAATCCCCAAACTATCCAAATTGAGTAAACAGTAATCAAACTCTTTTTTACATCTTGCGAATTAAACATCTTTGCAATACCAACACCAGTAACATATAATGCCCAAATTGTTAATGGATCAACTTTTCCTAAAAGAAATCCAGTGTATGTTGATTTGTCCATTCCCATTATTGAAGCAATGCTTAATCCAACAACTAATTTGTTCATAAGAAATGAAATTATAGTTGTGATAATAATTGTAATTATACTTATATAATAAGGTAAAGCGTTTGCTACCATTGCCGAAGCATATGCACCTTCTCCTTTTAAGACAGACTTACCAACCAGCAAATAGATAAGTGAAACAATAAAGAAAACAATGAACAAAATAACAATTGTAGAAACAGCTTGAATTGCCATCATCGCTGCACCCGTGCCACCTTCCATTCGATTCCTTACATTCTCCATTTGTTCATCAGCTTGTTCTTGGGTCATTTGCCCTTTAGCTACAGCATCATCAAAACTTTTTTCAACTGTTTTAATCTGCTTATCCATAGCTTCTTGTTTGATGGCAGGATTGCTCATCATAAAAAAGTTGGCAAGGATTGCAATAACTACCATTAACATTACTGGAATAAACCAGTCTTTAGTTCTCGGTGGGAATTTGGCAACCTTTTCAAAAGTTTTTGACGGCTCTGTAAAAATGCCAGTCATCTTATCTGTGTGGCTTAATTCCTGTTCTTCCTGCTCATCTGGTGCTGAAGTAGGAATCTCCGGATTGTAATTTTCGTCCATTTTAATCTCCACTTATGTTATTAAAAAGATTTTTTTTATGAAGATGAATTACTCGTGAAGCAAAATAAGAATTTATTTCATCTTTGGGAATTAAAATTAATAATATTTTTTTGTCAAATAGACCCAGCTTGCCAATCAAAATGTAAACGAGTAATTTTCTTGTAAACAATTTAGGAAAGATATGAAGACAATAATTGAGCCGTTCAAAATTAAATCGGTTGAACCAATTAGATTTACGACCAAAGCAGAACGAGAAGTAATTATAAAAGAAGCTGGCTATAATCCATTCCTTATTCACGCCGATGATGTTTTGATTGATTTGCTAACAGACAGTGGCACTTCTGCTATGAGTGCGAAGCAGTGGAGCGGGATTATGGAGGGCGATGAAGCATATGCTGGTTCAAAAAGTTTTTACCGCTTTGAAGCAATGGTAAAAAAAATTACAGGGATGAAATTTGTAATTCCAACACACCAGGGAAGAGCAGCTGAAAAAATATTGTTTTCTATTGTTGGAAAACCGGGTAAATACTTTCCAAACAATACACACTTTGATACTACGAGAGCGAATATAGAATTCACCGGAGCAGAAGCAGATGATTTTATTGTTGAAGTTGGCAAACATCCGGAAATACGGGCTGATTTTAAGGGAAACATGGATACTGTTGCACTTGAAAAATTTATTGTTGAAAAGGGAAGAGATAACATTCCTCTTTGTATGATTACAATTACAAACAATTCCGGTGGCGGGCAGCCAGTCTCCATTCAAAATATAAAAGAAGTAAAAGATGTTTGTAATAAATATGGTATTCCGCTTTTTATAGATGCCTGCAGGTTTGCTGAGAATGCTTACTTTATAAAAAAGAGGGAAACTGGTTATAAGGATAAATCAATTTTAGAAATTGCCCAGGAAATTTTTTCTTATGCTGATGGCGTAACAATGAGCGCAAAGAAAGATGGATTGGCAAATATAGGCGGTTTCCTTGCAATGAATGATGATTCTCTTGCAATGAGCTGCAGAAATCTTTTAATTGTAACCGAAGGCTTTCCAACATATGGTGGATTAGCGGGGAGAGATCTGGAAGCTATAGCTCAGGGTTTGGAGGAAGTGCTCGATGAGAACTATCTTCAATACCGGGTTCGTAGTGTAGAATATCTTGGTGATAAATTAGTGAATGCTGGTGTGCCTATCATCGAACCACCGGGCGGACATGCAATTTATATTGATGCAAAAAGATTTTTACCTAATGTACCACCCGAAAAATTTCCCGGTCAGGCAATTGTTAGCGAGCTTTATATTGAAGGAGGAATTCGTTCAGTTGAAATTGGAAGCGTAATGTTTGGTAAGTATGATCAAAACGGAAAGTTAATTCCTCCAGCAATGGAATTGGTGCGGTTAGCAATTCCTCGCCGCGTTTATACTCAGAGTCATATTGATTATGTTTCGGAAGTTGTAATTGATGTTTACAAGAAAAGAGCAAGACTAAAAGGCTACAAAATTATTTATGAAGCTCCGATGCTCCGGCACTTTACAGCAAAGTTTGAGATGGTAAAGTGAGTAGATTAAAAGGTAAAAAGTTGAAAGTAAAAAGTCGGAAGAAGAAAAAATTTAGTTAACACCATACCTTGCGTTTGATTAAAATCTTTTTAATTTTCTAAGCAGATTAGTAACCAAGATTGCAACAAGTTATAATTTCTTTGGTATAAATTATTGAATTACAAACAAAAAAGGAGTTCATTATGGGCGCAAAGAAAATCTTAATGTTGGTTGGCGACTTTGTAGAGGACTACGAAGTTATGGTTCCTTTTCAAATGTTACTTATGGTTGGGCACAAAGTAGATGCTGTTTGTCCGGATAAAAAAGCTGGTGACAAAGTTAGAACTGCAATTCACGATTTTGAAGGAGACCAGACATACAGTGAAAAACCGGGGCACAATTTTGTTTTAAACGCAACCTTTGAATCAGTTAAAGCAGAAGATTATGATGCATTGGTAATTCCTGGTGGACGCGCACCAGAGTATCTTCGATTGAATACCAAAGTGTTAGATATAGTAAAGCATTTTGCAAACGCTAAAAAACCGATTGCGGCAATTTGTCATGGTCCTCAAATTCTTGCTGCAGCGGGAGTATTATCTGGTAAAAGCTGCTCAGCTTATCCGGCAGTTGGACCAGAAGTTACTGAAGCTGGTGGGAAATTTCAAAACATTCCAGTTGATAAAGCATTTGTGGATGGTAATCTTGTAACCGCACCAGCCTGGCCAGCGCATCCGGACTGGATTGCCAAATTCTTAGAAGTACTTGGAACAAAGATAGAGTTGTAAGAAAATAATTTCCTCCTCCTTATTGGAGGGGGAAATTATTAATTTTTATTTATCCAAAGATGGATTCACATCAGATATTCATTTTACTAATTGCATTTTTTTAGAGAATGATAAATCACCTGCAATTAATTTGTACAGGTAAACTCCGGATGAATGCTTGGATGCATCCCATTCAATTTTATAAATTCCAGGTGAATGTTCTTTCTTAATAAGAGATTCAACCTTCTTACCAAGAATATCATAAACGGCAAGCTCCACTTCAGCATATTGTGGAACGGAGTATTCAATTATTGTATTCGGGTTAAAAGGATTTGGGTAATTCTGTTTCAGTCCGAATTTTTCAGGAAGCAAGTTGTCTTTATCACCTTTAACATCAGTTGAAATAAAATGAACTTTCAAATCATCAAAAAAGAGAGTTCCTTTATCTTTCTTAAGATCGCTGGTTTCTGCAAGATAGATGCGGAGAACCGAAATTGGGAAAGTTAAAGTTGCACTTGGGTTAGCCCAGCTTGGAATCGCCTTATCAAGTGGTACTTCCAAATATTCCCATCTATCAGTCCAATCAATTCCGGGCGTTGCAGAAGTTAAATCCAACAAGAATTTATTATTATTCTTATCCTTTAGTTCACATCTAAGCCAATGACCTTTTCCATCACCATAAACATTAATACCAATTGCTTCCGGGGTTCCGGAGATTGGAATATCACAGCCCAGGTTTAAATTAGTTGTTCCGCCGGTTGCCAGGGAATATTCTAATTTACCGCTCATTGGAACAGAAACATATTTGCTGTTATCAAAACTAAATGAACATTCGCTTAAATTTATTTTGGTCCCGGAAATTGTATAAGTTCTTGCGCCCGAAAAGTCATCTAGAATAAAATATTGTTCAACACCAATCTTTACATCTACAGTATCAGCAGCTTCCTCGTATTTCGCAATAATTTTTCCTTCGCCTGTTTTTTCTGCAGTAAAAATCCCGCTGTTTGTAATTGTTCCTATATCTCCAGTTAATGTCCATTCATAATTTGCTTTTGAAATTTGCACACTGTTGCCATATGAATCGAACGCACTTGGGAGCATTTCCTGAACCTGTCCGATTTGAAGAACAACCGGATCTGGCGTTAAAATAATTTTTGTTATAGATGAGATATGAACTAATACTGAATCTTTAATTGAATTAAGTTGGACAAAAACATAGCCATTAGCGGAGGAATCCGTTGTGGATAAATTTCCCGTAGCATCAATTGAACCAAGTTGATGATCGCAACTCCAGGTAATTGAACTACCTGATGTACTTAATGGATTATAATATTCATCGTATGCTGAAGCAGAAAATTTTATGTTTCCCCCTTTTATAACAAAAACTTTTTTTGGAGATATTACAACATGTGCAAGGGGACCGGTTGGTGCTGTGCTAACAATAAAAACTCCATTAGCAACCGTTCTTTCACCACCTCCATCTGATGGTTTATTTTTGAGTGCACCTCGAACCACCATTGTTGTAGAACCTCCGCCATCCAAATTTATTCCCTGGTAAACATTCCATTTATCTTTCATATATTTCCCAAGTTCATAGTAAGACATTCCAACTGACCAACCGGGCTGTCGTCCATCAACAGTAATAAAATAAATTGTAAGAGAATCTTTAGAAAAGCCAACTGCTGTTCTGGGATGCCTGTCTCCATTTTCACTGTTTGGAATACCATTAGTAACTAATTTTACATTTCCACCAACAGCTTGCATAAGTTTATATAGAGCAGGTTTAATTAGAATGATTAATTTTAGCGTGTCGCCGACATTTGCTTTGGCTAAATATTTACCAGCTTGTCCGCTTCCGGAAATAACCGAATATGTTTTTTGAATTGACGAATTACCATTTGTATCTGCCTTGGTTACAATACATTCCATTGTATCATTAACAACCCAACCATTTATTGGCTGAATTGTTATTTCATTTGTGCCTTTTGGTGAATGTGTTGAACTTCCGAAAAAAGAATTATACAGGGTTGCTTTGCCGGATTCAAAAAGTTGATTTAAGTTAGCAATGCTTACAGAAGAATCTTTAGTGACTAATAGGGAAGCGCTATAGTTAAATGTTTCCAGCAAAGGATGTTTGAATTCATCCATTGCAAATGCCACGCGGTTTATAGGTTTATAAATCAACTGCCCATCAATTATTTGGATGTTTGTTGGTTCTCCGGTAGCGGTATTGTAAAAATCTCCGTTAATTGCTCCAACAATTTTATGTCCTTCTTTGTCATATCTTTTAGATGCAGAGGACATTGTTTCAAAAGAAAAAAGATTATCCTTGGCTTTAACAGATTCAAGTTTTAAAAAGGGATTTTTTAAATCAATTTTTAAAATATCAAAATTCCATGGTCCACCTTCAATAATCTGATCGTGATAATAGATTACACCAGGACCAACAATAGTACTATCCTGAGCAAAAATATTATACTGGAAGCAGAAAATTGAAGATAAAAGAAAAAGAAGTTTGAGGTTAAATTTGAACATTGCATAACTCCAAATAATTGTAAATACAAGAATGATCTACTGTTAATGTAAACCGCTGTGAAAAATAATAATTATTCGGTTATTGTGGTAATAAAAACTAAAATAAAAACAATTTATGAGCTGGAAATGAAAGCGGAGTAAATCTACTCCGCTTTTTATAGAAAATGATCATTATTGATTTGATTCTTTTGCTCTTCTAATCGCAGAAATAAAAAATCCCATGGCAGTAAAAATAACTCCAAGCCAAACCAAGTTTATAAAAGGTTTTACGCTTGCTTCAACCATTAAAGTTTCATTTGGTGTTACGTTTGTTTGTTCACCATTTAACTTGGATAAAATAAGACTAACTTTACCGCCCGCTTCTAAGTTTGTCATATCAACTTTCAAATTAGCTTCTGCAATTTCTATAGGAATGAATTCTCTTTGACCCTTAGTGCTTTTCATAAATACTTCAATATCTTTAGATTGGTTATTGAACTCAACCTTCAATTTTGCACCTATTTGAAAATCGCCGCCAGCCATCATTGTGCTCATAGCTTCTTTCGGAAAATCAAAACTTTCAAAGGAAATTTTACTTCCTTCAAATGTTGTTGAACCACCTTTTTCTAAAGTAATCGGGCTGCCCTTGGATTCAGTCCCGTCTTCAAAACTTGTTGGTTCGATATACAAATCCTTTGTTAATTTTTTTAGTATATCAGGCTCGCGCATAAGACTGTTGTTAAATGCGCTTACAAACATAACCGGCGAAACAACAGATGAAGAGTTCCCTTTTTTAACTTCAATATTGAATTTATATTTTTGTCCTTCATCAAAAGGCTCATATCCATTGAATGTAAGAGTGTAACCAAAAGCTTCCTGCGGCTGACCTTTTGGTAACTTAACTGCAACCTTTTCAGAAAAGTGTGCAGTTCCAACAATTCCAAGCAAAAAAACAGCAATTCCAATGTGCGCAACATAAGGTCCAATCATTCTGATATTACCACGGACAATTTTATATGCAATTTCCAGATTTACAAAAAGAGCGAATGATGTTGTAAGCGTTAAGATGAACATCATAACGCCGTTAATGCCGCCAATAATAATAATTAGAAGTGTAAGAATAACAGCAGCCGATACAGAAAAAACTGATTTCTTAAGTATATCTTTTCCATCAGTAAATTTCCATTTTAAAAGAAGACTGAAGCCATTTAGAATTCCAATAATAATTGCAATAGGCAGATTAAGTTCATTATAAAATTTTGTTTCTACTGCACTTCCAAAGATTGGAGCCGAGGTACCAACCAAAACAATTAATGCTGAAGCCATTATGGTTACGGCACCGGTAAACAAAGCAAGTTCGCGGTTAAGAAGATTTTTATATTGCTCAGTTTGCTTGCTTAAAAATTTCCATCGGTAAATCATCATTGCAATTCCAATTAAGGTAAATGTGCTGATGAAAATTATGAGAAATAAATAAACTGTGTAACCAGGATCTGTAAATGAATGAACAGAAGCATCACCAAGAATTCCGCTTCTTGTAAGGAATGTGCTGTAAAGAACGAGAACATAAGTTAAAATACAAAGCAGCAAATTAGTTTTAGCGAATTCACCAATTCCGTCATTACCAGTTTTGCTTAAACTTTTTTTCTGAACCAGCAAAGTATGAACAGATGCAACACCAACAAGCCAGGGAACCAGACTTGAGTTTTCCACAGGATCCCAGCCCCAGTAACCACCCCAACCTAAAACTCCATACGCCCAATAACCACCAAGCATTATTGCAAATCCAAGGATCATTGTTCCAGAGAGCACCCACGGCATTGCTTGCTTAACCCATTCCTTATAATCGTTTTTCATTAATGCTGCAATTGCAAAAGCAAAGGGAACTGTTGACATTGAAAAACCAGTAAATAACATCGGTGGATGAATTTGCATCCAGAAATTCTGTAATAAAGGATTTAATCCTTTCCCCTGGATTATAAAATCTTTTATTGCGATTCCGCTGTTAACTAAAATAGCATGCAGTTGTGGTCCCATTTTAACAAAAGCCTGTCCATTCGTGTTATCTGTAAACAAAAAACTTTGTATGAATGGTAAACTTAAAATTGATGGGCTTATATTTTTTGTGCTGATAAAACTTTCTTCCATCCAAATGTAAGCAAATGGATTTTTTAACAATGGAGAAATCATAGTTAAAAGGAATGCTGCTGACAGAGTAAAGACTGCCATCAATCTTGGTTCTAAATCGCTGCGTTTAGAAGAGTATTGTTGAAGTACAACGCCAACAATTACGGTAAATAAAGTCCAAAGAAAAAAACTTCCTTCCTGCCCAGCATAGAAAGTAGAAATCAGCAATCCAAGTGGAAGACCGCTTCCGCTATAATCATAAACATATTTATATTGGTACTGGTGAGTTAAAACTGCATGTAGTAAAAGAGTTGCCGCAACAATTACAAAAATTGCCATTGCATGATAACTGATTCTGGCAATATTTAGTGTGTTATTATACCCACGGTAATTAAGAAAATACATAACAGAAGATAATACACTAGCAATTAATGCCAGAGTAAGTAAAATACTTCCAACCATAAAAGCTCCTTTCGCTATAAGCTGCTGGTTTTAATTTGGGGCTTCCCCTCGTATTTGGATGGACATTTAGTTAAAACATCTGTTGCGTGGAAACAACCATCTTTATATTTACCGGTAACAACCACGCTTGTAGCTGTTTCAAAATTATTAGGAATAGAGCCATTGTAAATAACTTTCATTTCCTTTCCCTGGGCATCTTTCATATAGAAGGTGAAAGTTTTCTTTGCATGATCGAGTTCATAATTTCTTTCACGAACCCAGCTTCCGGTAGCTTTGAATGTTTTTCCTTTAGCTTGAACTACACTGAAATTGCTTTCGTATTCAATATTAGTTTGGGTAAACAAATACACCATAAGTGAAAGAAAGACAACTATAATTATTCCCCCGAAGATATATTTATTTTTCATTACTGTTTTTCTCCTTTAATTTCCTTCTCAACATGCTTAATTCGCTTATCAAGACTGAGTAAAAATATGAATATTCCTGTCCAAACTACAAGGACAATAAAAAGGACAATGTAGATTGAATTTTTTTCTAAAAAGCTAACTAATCCTTCCAAGGTAACACCGTTGTTAATTTATAATTGATAATTTATAATTGAATAATATTTTTATAACTGGAGATTAGAAATTGTTGACTCGTGTTCAAAATTTCTATTGTTTATTTCCATCTTCCATCATACATCTTCCATCTTTTCTCATCCTACCGCTTTTTGTTCAAGTTTATCTTTAAAGATGATCGATTTGTAGTTAAGTACCCACATCCAGAAAAACAAAATTGTGAAAGCAAAAAGTGATGTAAAAAAAACCAGACGCATATTCGCATTCATCTTAAAATCCACAACTGGACTTGCGCTTTTAACAATTTTACCTGTGGCTGCATCAATTTCTAAAGAACCGGGATGCAATCCAATCATTATCCTTGGCATAATAAAAATGAAAAATGGCACTGTTAAAAAAGAAATAATTAAATAAACTGATGACAAAGTAGCTTTCTTATCTTCCTGCTCGATTGCAGACCGCAGAGCGAAAAAAGCGCCATATATTAAAAGTAAAATGAAAATGCTTGTTTCGCGAGGATCCCAATTCCAGAATGTGCCCCAGTTAAATTTTGCCCAAATTGAACCGGTAACTGTAGCAAGGATGCAAAATATAATTCCAATTTGTGCTGCCGCATAAGCTTTGGCATCGTCATCCATATTTCTATTTTTTAAATAACGGATTCCATAAATGAGTGAAACAAAAAATGCTACCACCGTAAGCCAGGCTGTAGGAACGTGAAAGAAAATTATTTTTGCCTTTTCCTCTAAACCCGGGATGATAGGGAATTGATACCATGCTGTTGGATGTTCAACAATCGGGAAAGATATTCCAGCTATTGCAACAAACACCATCAATACAAATAAGATTATTTTCCAGATCATATTGTTTTTCTAATGTTAATTTGATTATAAGATACTAATCTTTCCAAATAAAATCGAATAGTAAAAATGAAGCAGTGAGAATTACAACATCATAACAAAATAACACTGCCAGCTCTACCATTGAATCGCCTACTGAATTACCATCCATTGAAAATTTTGTTAGCTCAAGAAGAATTAAAATTAATGGTAATAGAATTGGAAATGATAAAACCGGGTATAAAGTTCCCTTGGAACCAGCTTTTGCTATAATTGCTGCAATAATTGTTGATGCAGCCGCTATCCCAAAATTACCGAGTACAAAAGCAAATAAAAATAAAGTTAGATTTTTTATTATAAATGCCTCGAATAGAAGCGAGTACAAAATGGCAATCACGATGTTCATTGCAAAAACAAGAATTAGATTGAAAAGCAGTTTACCGGAATAAACTGTATTTGGTGATGCAATTAGCTGGAGAGTTAACGTTGTTCCTCTTTCTTCCTCTGAAACAAAAGCACGGGAAAGACCAGACATTGCAGAAAAGAAAATTACCACCCAAAGCAATCCGCCGGTAAGATATTCGGATATTTTTTCAGTTCCTATTGAAAAAAGAATAACGCTTATGGTAACCAATATGAACATTGCCAAAGCATTAATTGCGTAGCGTGTTCTAACTTCCGAATGAAAATCTTTTTTAAAAAGTGCGTATGCTTTCATATTAACTTGTTAGCTTCATTTGAAATTGTGTAACACAATAATGTTGCTAAGTGTTTATCAATAACAATTTAGCAATTTAACAATGAAACAATTATTTATAATCTTCTAATTGAATTTTATCATTGCAAAGTGCCAAATCGCTTTCCTCATTTGATGCAATAATAACAATTGAAGTTTCGGATTCAGCTTTAATTATTTTATACACAGATTCTTTTCCTGGTATATCCAGGTTCGATGTCGGCTCATCCAGCACTAATAATGGTGGTGAGTGCATAAGTGCAAAAATAAATTTGATGCGTTGTTTCATTCCAGATGAATAACCTTTTAATAAATCATTCCGCCTGTCATAAAGCAGAAATTCATTAAGCAATGAATCAACTTTTTCCTTATTAAAATTTATCCCTCTTATTTTTGCAGAATATTCCAAATTTTCCTGGGCTGTGAACTCATCATACAAAACAAGATAAGGAGAAACAAATCCAATATAATCGTGCATCGCTTCACTTTCAATTTCTTTTTCGTTTACTTTATGAGTAATCTTTCCTTTGGTTGGGGAGATTATTCCAGCTATAATTTTAACCAGGGTAGATTTTCCTGAACCATTTTTGCCTGCAATTCCCCATATGCCATTGGTAGAATAAGAAAAATTCACGTTCTTAAAAACGATTCGTCTTCCAAATGTTTTGGTAATGTTTTCGCCAGTTAGAAAATAATTATTCATTAAAGATTACTAATTTACCTTTTTTGATTTTGTCTACGGAATCAGTAACATAAATATAGACACCGGAAGGGAGCCTTTTATTCTTATTATCAAGCCCAGTCCATTGCATAACGAATTTATCTCGTATTTTCATTATCGTACCTGTATTTTTATATACAAGATTCATATCTATAGAGTAAATGTAATAATTTGCCATATTATCTATATTATTTTCAACAGGTAAATTTATCATGGAGTATTTTCTGTAACTGAAAGGATTAGGGAATGCAAAATCGATAACATCGTAATAATATGTGGTATCAGTTAGAAAATTATTAAATATGTTTGTCTCGGTATAATCATCTTTATTGTCTGCTTCAAATTTGGAATAATAACTATTCGCAATATGTTTACTTCCATCGGCATTAAAGTTATAAATCCAAAATTTTGATTGGAAATCGCTGCCCGGTGAATTTAATCCGGATGTAAAATCACCATTTGTAATCAATGAATAAATCGTGTCGATATAAGTACCATTGTTACAAAGTATTTCAAGATAATTATTAGAAAGCGGTTTAGTGGTTACTGTCCATGGTGGCTGTGATGAAGGAAAGTTTATTTTATAGGTAGAGCTAATAGGGCCATAACTTGCTCCTTCCTTAAAATATTTTCCATCAATTTTTCTTTTTTTTGTAAAGTAGCACCAGATTCCAAATGTATTAAGTTCATGTTTAAATGAAGTTTGATGTTCTGCCAGACTTTGATTTATTGCTGTTAGTGCCCGGTCTTGTTTATATAACTCCCACTGGTGTTTTATTATTTCAAAACCTATGTCACCAAACTTTTCTTTTAGATAAATATTCCAAATCGCTAAACTGTAACCGTCATCCTTCGGTTGTGAAAATGATCTTTGCGGATTATTAAAATATACTCTGAGATATTGGTAATAATCATTTACACTATCAAATACAAATTCTTCCATTGAAGTAGAGGTCATTTCATGAAAATATCTATCCTGGAGATCAAATTTATAGTTTCCCCCCTGAATAGCATGGTGAAGTTCATGTGCTGCTGTAACAAGAGCTCCATTAATACCATAAGTAACGACAGGATCTGAATTAGAAAAATCATTATCTATTAGTATATATGAAGTAAAAATGCTTTTACCAATAGCATTTTCAAAATCTGTTTCACCATAACCATTATATTCGATAATATAAATATCAAATAAATCATCACCGCCTTCACCATTATCTTTAGGAGGAGGAGGATACTGTAAATATCCAACTTCAAAAGAATAAGATGAATCAAAAGCTATAGCAATTTGTTTTGCATTTTCATAAGGTGATAGATTAGTAAAATATTTGGGGGTATTCAAACCTATTGTATCGAAATGGATTCGGAAAAAACCGGAAGCTGATATTATACTTTGCTGTAAATTCTGTCTTACAATAAGTGGGCGTAAAATGGCTCTTTGGTTTTCGGATAAATTATGAAAGTTGAACCTTAATTCATTAACTAATCCTGTACCACATTTGTTAGTTTCTTCTACTGAACTTTCTAAAATTGGTCTTTTTATTTCGTGAATTTTAGTTCTTTGACTTATATATTTTGAAAAGACTGAATCCAGGTTGGATTGAATTTTACTTTGTGAGAAAATAATTTCAAAACTAATAAAAAGAATAATTATTGTTAAAAAAACTTTTTTCACGTAAGCTCTTTAATGGTTATACAATTTTCAGAATTGTCAATATAAACCAGGTGATATTTTTTTAAATTCATATTCTTTATAAAAAAACTTTCCAAATTTTTAATGCTTACCAGCTTTGATGGTAAAAGAAGCCGTTTCTTGTAAATGATGTCTATCTTGGTAACAAATTCTTGCTTATCATTAAATGCTGTAAGTTTGTTCAATCCATTATATCTAATTTCGCCAAGTCTAACGCTGGACTCATCTTCAATATGCAAATCGGAGAATTGCTTATCCAAATTTATTTTGTAAGTTGAATTACCAAAAGACAATACACCAACTTTGCCCGATTTTTTTGTTATAAAACTTATTGCGTCAATTTTATCCCGATTAAAAATATCTCCGGTTAAAAGTGTAATATTCTTAAAATCAATATCCGGTATGGAGAACTTAAATGCAAAGGATTCGGGTTTTAAATCATTGTTTATAATCAGCTTGCTAAAAGTAATTGACTTTTGTCCTTTTTCCCAATAAAAAATTGCCAATGGATTTTCGAGTACTAATTTGGCATCAATAACATTAAAAGCAAGTTTAGTGGAATTTGAAGAAGAGTATCGGAAATCTTTATAAGTTAAAATTGAAAGCCCAAGTTCGCCATCCCGATTTGACAGGACAAATATACTGGCTTTTTCTTCGCCATCGTTTTTTTGAATCGTTAAATCGTTTATTGGTCCAATCGTATAAATTTTATCTTCAATAACTAAATTAGATCTGAAATCAACAGAGAAAATTTCTATAAATCTTTTTCCTTTAGTAAAACAATAAAACGTTTTTCTTAGTGCGTCAACATCATCAATTACAAGATTTTTAAAATTTTCTTGTAGCTTTATAATCAATGCTTTTGCAGGTATGCCTGATGAATTTCTGATTAAAAGATTCAAAGTAATATTGTCTTTATCAAAATAACATAAATCAAAAATCTTGTCGTTACCACTGTCAAAATAGTTTATTCCATAAATTGAAGAACCTAAAGCAATTTGAGTGCTGTCGGAAATTATTTTCATTCTATCTAACAGATATAATTTTCCCAAACTGCTGTAAGCAAGAATTCCATTAACAAACCTGCTGTAAAAAGGGATAATATCAACTAAATAATTTTTCTTTAAATAAGTTAATTCTGGAAAAAATAATTCATGGTCTTTGGCAAATAAAATCGAAACAACGGAATTGGTAACATTCAAATAAGCAATATCAATAAAACCATCACCGTTAAAATCAGCAGTTAAAATTTTATTTGCTGGTTTAGAAGTTGGGACATAAATTATTTTATTATATGATGAATATGCATCGCCAAGTAATATTTGGATTTCGTTTACGGTAGTAACAATTAAATCCTGGTAACCATCCAGATTAAAATCAGTTGATTGAAGCGCAGAAATTTTTCCTGTAATTTTAATTGTTCTAATTTCCTTAAATCCGCTTGAACCAATATTAAAATAGAACTTTAATGAATTTGCAAGCAAATCTACCGCTGCTATATCGAAATAACCATCATTGTTCAGATCAACAAAATTTGCCGAAGTGAATAATCCTTTATTAACGATTTTTTTTTCAATTAATTTGTTTTCAGATAATTTAAAGAGGGATAATCCCTCAAACGAACTACCACTTACTAAAATTTCTTCTATGCCGTTTTTATTTACATCTGCCACGCTGATATTTTCTGGGTAGGACTCCAGTTTTTTTTCATTTAAAATCCGGGCATTTGCAGCAGCCGAAAACTCCATTAAAGCAATTCTTCTGTTTTTTCTAGAGATTGAAACGAATAAATTACCAATCAATTTTCTATTGATGGATTTTATTGCAGATATTTCTATTGGAATTGAGGATGCTTTTGGTTTTGCAAATTTGAGTTTTGGATCTCCATGGTAAGTTATAATATTATTCCCCGATCCAAAAAGAACCAGGTCGCTGTAAGAATCATTATTGAAGTTGAGTGAAAAAATTCCCTTATAACTTGTATCGGCATTAAAACTTTCATATTTGCAAAATCCGTTTATTGGAATCTGCGGGAAGATAAAACCGGGTAATGTTAATAGAAAAGTAAATAAGGTAAAATATTTTATTAGATTTTTAATTTTTACTTTGAACAATTTAAACAATTTGTTATTTCAAATAAGAGTAAAGAAGAAAATTATTTTTTACCTTTTAAAATTTTTAGTCTCAGATTTCTACGGTTCATGGCTTCCTGGAATCGTCTCTTTTCATCTTTTGTTGATGGAATAGCCGGGATTGCTTTCACTGGATTACCATTTTCATCAACCGAAACAAAAGTTAAGTAAGCTGTATTTGTATGAACTCTTGTTCCTTTTCTAAAGCATTCTGCAAATACTTTTACTCCAATTTCCATCGAAGTATTAAATACACGATTAACCGAGCCAACTAAGGTAACTGCATCACCAAGTTTTATTGGATGATGAAAATCTATTTTATCAACAGAAGCCGTAACGCAAATCCTGTTATTCTGTTTGGCGGCACAAAGTGCGGCGCATATATCAATCCAGTGCATCAACTGTCCGCCCAATAAATTACCTAATTGATTTGTGTGATTAGGCAAAACTAATTCTGTCATCGTTACAATCGAATCTTTTACTTTTTTACCCTTTAATGGTGTCATTCGATACTGTACTTTTTGTTAGCGCTTCCTGAAGTTTTTTTATCTCCTCAGCTTTTGAGTCAGTAGGAAATTTTTGAATAAAAGCGGAAATTTCTTTCAAAGCATTCATATTATCATTTAAATTTGCAAACAATTTAATCTTATTATACATCGCTTGGGAACAATATTTAGAGTCGTGATAAGTTTCTGTAACAACAGTGTAATAGTAAATGGAAGCTTTCCAGTACTCTAACTTTTCATAAATTACTGCTGTATTAAATTCTTTCTCGGCTAATTTATCATTCAAGTCTTTTATCATTTTTTCAGCTTCTGCTACTTTTGCATTTGTAGGAAAGAAATCAATAAACGCCTGAAATTCCTCAATCGCTTTTTTAGTATATCGTTGATCAAGCTGGTAACGTGGTGATAATTCAAAATAAGACTGAGCCAACATAAACTGAGCTTGTGGTAAATATTCACTTGCCGGCATATCTTTAATCAGTCGGCTATATTCATAAGCGGCTAAAATATATTCTCCTTTTTTAAAGTGGCTTTCAGCCAGATAATATTGTGCATCATCTGCTATGGCATTACCTGGAAATTGCAGCAAGATTGATTGAAATTCCTGGACGCATTGCAGGTAATCCTCATCATCAAAAAGAGTTTTGGCGTATTTGAAATATTCATCTGCCGTAAGATTTGTTGTGTTAATACTTGAGGAGCAGCCCCAGAGTATAATAGAAAATAAAAAAGGAATCAGGATTTTTTTCATATTTTATTTAGTTAGTTTACTTAAAAATTCTTGTTAAAATTAAAGAAATTCACTTCATCATCAAAGGCAATAGTTTATCAATTGGAAATTTTTTGAAGTTTAAAAAGCTGATTCTACAATTCACAAATTTTCAACTTTACTTCAACCAATTTTGTAAATGAATTTCTTATACACCAGTAAATAAGATTTGTTCTATTTACTTCTTATGGAAAAGAAAAGATAAATAATTGCTGCCGCTGCCCCAATTGCAACCACGGGTTCCCAAAGGCTAGAGAAAAATGGTTCACCTGGCTTTTCACCTTGAGTAAATGGAATATTCTGCGATTCAATATTTCCAAAACTGTCGTAATCCACACTATCAATACTTGTAAAGGAAAAGGATTCTGATTTTTGCAAAACGCCAGATTTTCCTATAAAATAATTTCCATTAAGGGAGATTTTTCTTACAACCATAAAACTCCCTAAAAAGCTTTCCCGAAAGATTTCCGGGTAGGTTACTTTTGCATTATCAATAGTGTATTGCACGCTTGTTTTTTGTTTATCGTCTTCAAGCGAAATAATTCTATCACTATTTTTAAAACCAGTTAGGATACTGCCGGCAAAAACAGAGTAGTTGTTTTGCAAATTTGTTTTAATAAAGATTTCCCTTGAATCAAGTGGAAGTGAGTTTACAACTCTATTTACTGACGAATCAATCAGACTGTAAAAAATGAATAAGTTATCTTTAACCTGCGCAATAGATAAGTTTGGAATTAACAGAGCAAACAATAAAAATAAATGAACGTGTGATTTTAAAGAGTTTCCGATCTTGCTTGTCAGCAGACAAGTTTTCCGTTCTTGCCTGTCGGCAGACAAGTTCTCCGTTCTTGCCTGTCGGCAGACAAGTTCTCCGTTGCCTTCATTACCTGAAGTGTAATTTTTAATTAAATGATCAAGCATATATTCCACGAATTTTTAATGTTTTTGCTACTTTGTCAATTGCAAGAATGTAAGCCCCAATCCGTAAAGATTCATGATATTTTTCCGCATGATAATAAACGTTATCAAAAGCTTCGTGCATTAATCTTTCTAATCTTTGGTTTACTTTATCCAGCGACCAGAAATAACCACTTCTATCCTGCACCCACTCAAAATAAGAAACAGTTACTCCGCCTGCATTAGCTAAAATATCCGGGATTACTAAAATCCCTTTATCTTGCAGGATTGGATCTGCCTTGGCAGTAGTTGGTCCGTTGGCACCTTCGGAAATAATTTTACAGTTTAGTTTAGAAGCATTGTTTTTGGTTATTTGATCTTCTTTAGCTGCCGGAACTAAAACATCACATTTTAGTTCAAGAAGTTCATCATTACCAATAGAGTCAGAATCCGGAAAATCTTTAAGTGTTTTGTTGTTGTTATAGTGAACTAAAACTTTCTTAACATCTAACCCGCTCGGATTAAATATTCCGCCATCTATATCACTTATTCCAATAATTTTAATTCCTTTTTCTGCCATAAGATCAGCAGAAACAGAACCTACGTTTCCAAATCCTTGTATAACTGCAGAGGCATTTTGGGGATCGATATTTAATTTTTTTAAAGCTGCCATAGAAACAATCATAACACCTCTACCAGTGGCTTCTCTTCGCCCTAATGAGCCACCAAGGATTAGTGGTTTACCTGTAACAACAGCAGTAGAAGTGCTCTTAGCGTGCATGCTGTAAGTATCCATTATCCACGCCATAATTTGTTCATTCGTGTTCATATCAGGAGCAGGGATATCTTTGTCTGGACCGAATACATCCAGCAAACTGGCTGTAAATCTTCTTGTAAGTCTTTCCAACTCGCCGTTGCTTAATTTACCTGGATCGCAAATAATGCCACCTTTTGCTCCTCCAAATGGAATATTTGCAATAGCACATTTCCAGGTCATCCAGGCTGCAAGTGCTTTAATTTCATTCAGGTTTACATCCGGCGCATATCGTATTCCACCTTTTGAAGGACCAAGAATATCATTATGAATAACACGATAACCTTCAAAAACTTTCAGCTTTCCACTATCCATTATTGTGGGGATGGAAATAATGATTTGTTTAGTTGGTGTCTTCAGATATTGATACGAGCCATCATCCAGACCAATGATTTTTGCGGCTAACTCAAACCGTTCCATCATTGATTCGAATGGATTTTCTTTATCTGTTATTGGTGCAGGTTCTTTATAATTGTTTATCATAAAATATAACTTTCAAATTATTTTGGGATGATAAGCGGGTTAACCGTTTGGCATGCAAATTAAAGTCTGATATTGCGAAGTATTGATTCAATTTTTGAATCATATTTTAAGGTTACTGTTTATCGGTTAAGAAAAATTAAATTATAAACCTATTATTAAAAATAAAATAAAATTCCACATAAACAATTCAGTGTGATACAAAATAAAAGCAGGAATTTTGAACTATTCCCGCTTCTACAAAAACTCATTTAAGAATTACATTGAACCAGAAGCAATTTCCTGCAACCGTTTAATTCTTTCTTCAATTGGAGGATGAGTTGAAAATATCCTAAATAAAGATTTTCTGGAAAATGGACTGACAATAAACATATGAGCAGTTGCTGGTTCGGCATTTTTCATTGGTAATCGTTCATTTACTTTAGAAAGCTTGTTTAAAGCAGAAGCCAGTGATAAAGGTTGACCGGATATTGCAGCTCCACCAGCGTCAGCCGCAAATTCCCTTGAACGTGAAATTGAAAGTTGAATTAACATTGCTGCAATAGGAGCAACAATAATCAAAGCTAAATCCCCTAAACCACTGCCGTTATCTCTATCTCTTCCACCACCAAATATTGCTGCCCATTGTGCCATATGTGCTACATACGTAATTGTGCCAACCAGTGTAGCTGTTATTGTTCCAAGCAAAATGTCACGATGCTTTACATGAGCTAATTCATGAGCAAGCACACCTGATAGCTCATCTTCACTTAAAATATTTAGTATACCAGTTGTAACTGCAACTGCAGCATGCTCTGGATTTCTGCCAGTTGCAAATGCGTTTGGAGCAGGATTTTCCATTACATAAACTTTTGGCATTGGTAATTGTGCAAACTGGCTAAGCCTTCTAACAGTGCTGTAAAGTTTAGGAAACTCACTTTCATTTACTTGTTTTGCATGATACATCATCAAAACAATTTTATCAGAAAACCAGTAGGAGCCAAAATTCATTACAAGAGATATTAGAAAAGCAATCATCATTCCTGAACTTCCACCAAGCAATTCTCCAACAAAAAGAAGGAGCACCATCATTAACGTCATTAAAAATACTGTTCTAAAAGTGTTCATCTTAAATCCATAATTTGTTGCACATAAACATAATTATTTAATTATCAGCGGTCAATATTCCCGCATTCGATTTATTTAACACAAAATTATTTATATTTGTTTCCAGAACCGGAATAATATTTAGCCTTGCGCTTATTCCTTTTAATACTTAAAATGAACACCAAAATTGAGGAGAATAATGAAAAAATACCGGTGCATTAGTTTAGTCTTAATTTTAATTCTCTTTACGGGTAAAATTTTCAGCCAAAATACTTTTGAGTTTTTAAGAATGGATATGAGTCCGCGTGCTGCTGCATTAGCCGGAAGCTTTGTTTCTAATTCGGATGATCCTAATGTAATGTTCTACAATCCTGCGGGAATAAACTCTTTAGAGGGAATGCCGGTTTCATTTTCTTTTGTAAAACACTTATTGGATATTAATCTTGCAAGTCTTGCACTCTCCAGGGAAATTGAAGGGCTTGGTAGATTTTCTGCAGGGATTGAATATATCAGCTATGGCTCCTTCCAGGGTTATACAGAAGATGCAGTTAAGACAAACGAATTTGGCGCTGGTGAAGTAGCTTTTGTTTTGGGTTATGGAAATAAGTTAGATGAAAATTTCTATTATGGTGCTAATGCAAAATTTATTTATTCGGGAATCGAAAAGTATTATTCCACCGCAATTGGAGTTGATGTTGGTTTACAATATATAATTCCTAACCAATTATTAAACTTTGGATTTTCAATTCTTAATATTGGATCGCAACTAACTTCTTATATTAATGCAAAAGAGAATTTACCGCTTGATATAAGAGTAGGTGTATCGAAAAGATTAGAAAGGCTACCAGTAAGGTTGTATTTAAGCATCAACAGGTTGAATGACGATCAGGATAAATTTTTTGATAGATTTAAAGCATTTACAATTGGCACTGAGTTTAATTTAAGCAAAGTATTACGTTTGCGTTTAGGTTTTGATAATGAAAAAAGAAAAGATCTTAAGATTGGTACAACTGCCGGTTTAGCAGGTTTTCATGTTGGAGTTGGAGCAGTTATCAGCGGTTACAATTTTGATTATTCTTATTCTTCACTTGGTCCAGTAGGTTCACTTAATAGAGTTGGAATTACAACTGTTTTTTAGTGTAAAATAATTGATGTTTGATGGTTGATGGAAAAATATTCTATATTCTTAAATTCATTTTTTTTTCAACAATTAACTTCATTTTCCAAAAGGTTTTTCTAAATATCTTTTTGCACTGTCATGTGAACTCGAATAGTCGCGCATTTCTAAGCATTCATTGTAATATGAAACTGCTTTATCACGTTGCCCGATTTGATCATTGAGCATTCCCAAATATAAAGTTGCGTTTATTCTAAATCCCGATTCCTCGTCTTTGTCTATTTTTTTCGAAATGTCTGCGCATTCTTTAAAAAAAACTATTGCTGAATCTGTATTTCCAACCATTTTTTTGTAGTAGCCAAGATAATAAGTTGCTTCTCTTTTTGAAAGATCATTATAACCAAAATATTTTTTAACGCATTTATCATAAACATCAGAAAAAATTTGGTTGGCTTTTGTGTAATCGCCTAATCGTACAGAAATTCTTCCAACATAACGTTTGAACAGAGGATTATCCGGAAACTCGCTCGACAATTGGTTCGCATATTCCAAAGCTTTTTGGTTATCGTTTTCATAATGATAATAAAGAGTCATTAGAAAATATTTGGATTCAATCCTTGCATACTTTCCTTTCTCGGCTACAAGAGTCAATTCTTTTATCCCTTTTTCTTTATCACCTTTAGGAAAAAAGATCATCAATGGTTTGATGATTGGAAAATCTTCCGGAATAACTGCCGCGTAATAATTATAAATACCAAAACCAAGCTGCACATCAATATTATTTGGATCAAGTTTGGATGCTCTTTGCACAATCGGAATTGCTTCGCGTCCATCATCGGCTGCCTTAATCCAGCTTTCTCTTATTGCACGCAGTCGCCCTCTAAAACCAATTGAACCCCCTTTGAAAAACAGGGCATCAACATTGTCCGGATACTTCTTTAGAATTTCATCACATAAGAAGATTTCATCTTCAAGTTTTGCAAAGAAAATGTCATCATAACTTTCGTTATTAAGATCAAGAAGAATTTTCCACCAATCTATCATTGCAAGGAAAAATTTCCCAGCAGGGTGTTGGGGATAATCTGCGATAAGTTCTTTAAAAGTTTTATCTGCTTCATCAAAATTGATGTTGTAAATTTCCTTAATCCCTTTATCCACAATGGAATCGAATTGTTTTGACTGAGCAAAAGAACTTGTGAAAGCTATTATCAAAAAAAAGTATGTGAATTTATTTCTCAATCTTTCTCCAAAATAAAAAACCTGATTTGTGTAAAAAAACCAGGTTTATTTTTCTTTGCGATCTCTGCGCTAACTCAGCGTACTTTGCGGTTAAGTTTTTTCTTGCCACTTTAAAGTGATTTATATTTTAATTTTTCAAGCAAGTAATTCAAGAGTGAATTGATTGCAATTCTTTCCTGCAGCATAGTATCTCGTTCTCTGATAGTTACGGTTTGATCTTCAAGTGTTTGCGTATCAATCGTAATAGCAAACGGAGTTCCTACTTCATCCATCCTTCTGTATCTTCTTCCAATCGCTCCTTTATCATCATAAAAAACTCTTAAGAATGGACGCAGATCGGCTTCAATTTTATGTGCTATCTCCGGCATCCCATCTTTGTTAACTAATGGAAGGATTGCAGTTTTTATTGGTGCTAACCGTGGATGAAATTTTAAAACTGATCGCATTTCATCATTTACCATTTCTTCATAATAAGCATCAACCAAAAACGCCATAAATGAACGGCTTGCGCCCGCAGATGTTTCTATAATAAATGGGATGAACTTTTCTTTTGCTTCTTCATCAAAATATTTTAATGATTTACCGGAAAATTCCTGGTGTCTGCTCAGGTCAAAATCAGTCCGGTTATGAATTCCCTCAATCTCACCCCAGCCAAAAGGAAAGAGATATTCAATGTCAGTTGCTTCTTTTGCATAATGCGCAAGCTTATCTTTTGGATGATCGTGAAAACGAAGTTTTTCAGGATTCATTCCAAGTGATTTAAACCAACTGATTCTTGTTTCTTTCCATTGATCATACCACTTTTTATCATCAACAGGTTTAACAAAAAACTGCATTTCCATTTGTTCAAACTCGCGTGTACGGAAAAGGAAATTCTTTGTGTTAATTTCATTCCTGAACGCTTTACCAATTTGTGCAATTCCGAAAGGAAGTTTTTGCCTGCTTGAACCCTGAACATTCAAAAAGTTCACAAAAATTCCCTGCGCAGTTTCAGGACGAAGATAAACAACAGATCCACTTTCTTCAACCGGACCGATGAAGGTCTTAAACATTAAATTGAATTGACGTGCAGATGTAAAGGTGCCAGCATTGCCACATTGTGGGCAGTTTAATTTAGAAAGCATTGTTGTAGTTAATTCTTTATCCTCTAAAATTGAATTGAATTTTTCATTCAACGAAAGTGAATCATCAACTAAAAAGTGGTTTAACTCTCCTGCAAGATTTTGATCATCTTTTAAAGCATCAGATAATTCTTTAATTACTTTTTCTTTTTTCTTATCGGCTATTCCTTCAGCTAAAGTATCAAGACGGAAGCGGGCTTTGCACTGTTTGCAATCTACCATCGGATCTGTAAAGTTTTCAACATGCCCAGAAGCTTCCCAAACACGCGGGTGCATAAGAATGGATGCATCAATTCCTTCCACATCCTCACGGTATGTCATTGCTTTCCACCATTCTTCTTTAATATTTTTCAGCAATTCCACACCCAAAGGACCGTAATCCCAACAACCGTTTAATCCTCCATAAATCTCGCTTGATTGGAAAACAAATCCTTTCCGTTTTGCAAGAGAAACTATTTTATCAAGAACATCATTCTTTGATTTGTTCTGCTTTTCGATTTTAAAATCCTCCATAATTTAGTGGAATAAATATAACAAAAATAATTTTTATGTTTTGAACTTTTAACATTGCCATAAGGTTAAGCAACCAAATCTATTTAACAGGATTGACTAATTCTTTCAAATTGAAGAGATACTTTTTATAGAATGTTAGCTAAAAAAAGTTTATATTTTACACAACCAATCATTATAAAATCTATTAAGAGGGAACATATGCAAAAAAATATTTATAGCAAGGTATTCAAGTTTTTATTTGTACTAGTAGTTGGTATTTATCTTACTACCTTTTTGGGGTGTAAAAAAGAACCTGAGAAGCCAGTGGAAAAACCAACGCAGGTAGCACCTGTTGTAGAAGAACCAAAACCAGTTGAAGAACCAAAAGTTGTTTACCCTGATTTAGTTGGAAAGTGGACCGGAGTTTTTGATAGCCGGGCTACTACATTGGAGATAATAAAACAGGATAGCGTTGAATTTAGTGGAAAGATTACTATCAGATATAAAGAAATAATCAACCAAGAATTAAATGGTAAATTGAATCTAGAGAAGATGAAAGTCTCAATGAAAGATCTGCTACACAGTAGATATATGGGTGTATACTCAGCTAAAGTATCAGAGGACTTTAAAAAGCTTACCGGTACATTTACTATGAATGCTGACAAAAAGAATTATTCTTTTAGTTTAACAAAGAAATAAAATTACTAACAAAAAAGGTTAAATATGAAAAAGCAAATATTAATTCCAATAATTTTACTTGTTGGATTTCTGTTCTATTCATGTACGGATACTACAACAAACAATCCGGAAACACCAACTACTGGCAGTATTTACGTTACTTCAATTCCTACAGGCGCTCAAATTTGGATCAACAATCAAAACAAGGGGAATACTCCGGATAGCGTAGTTAGTTTAACAGCCGGTTTATATCAAGTAACTTTAAAACTTGATGGTTATAAAGATACTACAGTTTCTGTAACAGTTATTGCCGGGCAAAAAGCAACTAAAAATGTTGTATTAACAATAAGTCTTGTAACGGTTTCATTTGGTCCCGTTAGAATTTGGGAAACAACAGGTACCAACGCCAACCAACCAAGCGGTTTAGTATTATCAACAGGTGAAGCATTTGGCATAAGTAGTACTAATAAAGATAAAGTTGATTTGTATTATTACACCAATTCTTCATTTACCGTTCACGAATTGAGAAGTGCTAATAATGGTACTAGTTTAACTCGCAGTACTTACTTTAAATTGGGTAATTCAACAAACTTGAACGATAAACTTGCATCACCTGCGAAAGATGGAACTTGGGATAATAAAATGTCTGACTTACTTGGGAATTACGTGTTTTTATATGATCAAGATAAACATTATTCCAAAATAATAATTACTTCTATTGGAGGTGGAACTATTGGCGTTCCTGCTTGGGTAGAAGTTCAGTGGATATATAACCAAACCGTTGATGATAAAAGATTTTAAAATTTATAGATAAATTTATAAGCCGTGAAGAGATTCACGGCTTACATTTCAACTGGTGTTCAAGAATGATGAAACTAATAATTTACGTTTCAATACTTTCATTATCCTTTTTGATAATAAGTTGTAAAGAAAAAGTTATTGAGGTACATGAAGCTTTACCGAATGGTTCTATTTTTTTTGATTCAAGACCTCAAGGAACTCAAATATTTTTGCAAGACACATTTACTAGTAAAGTAACCCCTGATAGTATCACAAACTTATCGCCAGATTCTTATGACGTAAAATTTAAATATAAAAATCTAGAAATGAATTTATCTGTAAGTGTAAAAGCGGGTTTAAAGTCAACAGCCTATGTTGATTTTAATTCGGATTTGGGTAAAATCTTTGTCAATTCTGATCCATTGGGAGCAGAAATATTATTAAATGACAGTACGACTGGTAAAGTAACCCCTGATACTCTTAATTATTTAATTGAGGGGAATTACAAAGTTACTCTAAAACTTCAAGGACAACATGATTTTTCACGTTTTGTAGATGTAAATAGAAATAAAATAACAAACATCTACTTTAATTTTTTACCAAGTAGCATTTATGTTACTTCTATTCCTGCAGGCGCTCAAATTTGGATCAACAATCAAAACAAAGGGAATACCCCGGATAGCGTAGTTAGTTTAACAGCCGGTTCATATCAAGTAACTTTAAAACTTGATGGTTATAAAGATACTATAGTTTCTGTAACAGTTATTGCCGGGCAAAAAGCAACTAAAAATGTTGTATTAACAATAAGTCTTGTAACGGTTTCATTTGGTCCCGTTAGACTTTGGGAAACATATGGTACAGGTGCAGACAAACCAAGTGGATTACAACTATCAACCGGAGCAACAGCTTCCAGCTCAAGTGCGATAATAGATATTTTCTATTATACCAATTCAACTTTTTCTGTGCACGAAGTTAGAAGTTCTGCTACACGTAATACATTTTTCAAAGTTGGGGCAAACACTAATTTGACTGATAATGTTAGTTCTTCAACCAAAGATGGTAACTGGAGTACTACTATGACAGATACAGAAACTAATTATGTCTTTGTATATGATGCTGACCATCATTATTCCAAGATAAAAATTGTTGCAGTAAGTAGTATTGTCGAGTCACCGGCATGGATTGAAATTCAAGGGATTTACAACAAGACTGTTGATGATAAACGTTTCTAAAATTATTTTTGATATTTTAATTAAGGCTGTCCAATCGGGCAGCCTTTTTTGTTTAGTTGATGAAGATATGTTGAAGATTGAAATCCACTAAAAAATCTTTATATTAATCTCAAGATTTGAAGACTAGTAATTTTCCAGTGTTCATTCAACTGCTATTAATACAAGGTTAACATTGAAAGAAGAATACTATAAATGGAATTCAATGTACTTAAGCAGGGATTTCGAAATGCTTGTATTTGGGTATGGAGGATTTCCTGTAATTTTATTCCCATCGGCAAAAGGAAGATATTATCAAAACAAAGACTTTGGTTTGATTGATTCAATCTCTCTTCTGATAGACGCAGGTGTATTTAAGATTTATTGCCCAGATGGAATTGATAGTGATAGTTGGTTCAACCATTCTATTCATCCATCCGATAGAGTTAAAACCCATAATGGTTACGAGAATTTAATTCTTTATGATGTAATTGCTTTTGCGGAGCATGAAACCGGTTACAAAAAAGTTTTGCTTGCCGGTTGCGGATTTGGTGGTTACCATGCGGCAAATATCGCATTCCGCCATCCTGATTTGGTTAATTCTCTTGTTTGCATCGGAAGTTCATTCGATATAAAACAATTTATTTTTGGTTACTATGATGAAAATTGCTATTTCAATAATCCACCCGACTATTTACCCAACTTGAATGATCCTTGGAACCTCGATAAAATTAAAAATATGGAAATTATCCTTGGTACTGGTGAGTGGGATGAAAATTTAAATGAAAACTATCGCCTATCTGGCATTCTTAAAGAAAAGGAGATTCCACATTGGTTGGATGTTCGTCTACAAACCGGTGGTGATTGGCATTGGTGGAAACAAATGTTTCTGTTTTATTTAGAAAGGATGAAAGAAAAGATTTAACTGCTTGATTAGCAGACTTTTTATTTTTACTTGCTCAGGATTTAACTTTCCATATTTTTCTTCCGCAACATTTAAAAGCATTAAAGATTGATAAATATAATTTGGCAGCAATAATTTATTACCTTTAAATTTTTTCAAAGCGTTAATGTGCTGTTTAATTGTTTCAATATCGCCGCGGTCAATTGGACCCGATAATGATTTTGCCACTCCATTCTTACCTGCATTTCTAACTGTGGTTTCAATTATTGGTTTCATCAATTCAAAACTAGTATAACGTTTCACAAATAGCTTTACAAATAGAAATAAAAGAGTTATATTTACTTCTGAAAAGAAAAGGAGTAAATATGTCCAGAAAAAGTAGTCGTCCACGATTAAAATTGGATGAAAAAGAATTAAATAAGTTGG
>JAPLFH010000048.1 GCA_026390815.1 Ignavibacteriales bacterium
CCCGTGGCTGTCGTATAAGAAAATGAACTCATTAAATAATCTGTGTACAGTTCTAAGAGTTCTTTTTTCATCGCATACCTCTGATTTTTGTCACCAGAAATTTAATACCTTTCTTTCTCTTTGCGTAAGGTGAGTTAATTAATCAAAATTTTGATGCATTTTAATTTCTTGAGCAAGAGTAAGAGCAAGAATGAGAATTCAGTTAGGATACTGCTGGTTTATGTGGCTGAATCATTTATAAAAATTTTTTTTGATTTGTATTGTTGAAAATTGAGTAAATGGATTTCTAAACCAGCTTTTGTGCAAGTTAGTTTTTATGAAAATTTATATTTGAATGAACCATCCTTTGCCTTAGACACAACTAACTTTGATGGATTTTTCCCTTCCGCCATAAAGCCTAAAAGCTGGGATGAAATTTCGGGTGCTAATCTTCTATCCACAATTGCATCTATATTCCGGGCACCTGTTTCTGCACGTGTACACGATGTAACTATTTCATCAATTACTGCTTTGTTAAATTCCACTTCAAGATTCTGATTAGTCAACAATCTCTTTTGTATTTTCCCAAGTTTCATTTCAACGATTGGTTTCATTACGTCGCTGCTAAGCGGAAGAAATACTATCGGCTTAACTCTTCCAAGGAATTCTGGTCGGAAGTATTGATTCATGTATGGTCTTAATTCTTCAAGCAGTTCTTCGGGGGATGTCATGCCGCCATTATATTTTTCAAACAAGACTTCTGATGCCAGGTTTGAAGTCATAAAAATTGTTGTGTTTGAGAAATCAATATTTCTCCTGTCAGCATCCTGCAGCATTCCACGATCAAAAATTTGCATGAACAAATCAGTAACAGAAGAGTTTGCCTTTTCAATTTCATCTAACAAAACTACGCAATAAGGTCTTCTTCTTACTGGCTCACTTAAAGCCCCACCTTCACCATAACCTACTAAACCAGGATCTGCACCTATAAGTCTTGAAGTATTATATTCGTTTTGATATTCCGTCATATTAAGTGTTACCATAAATCTTTCATCGCCAAATAAAACTTCGGCTACAGCTCTGGCAAGTTCGGTTTTACCCACACCACTCGTTCCGATTAATAAAAATACACCAATCGGACCTTCTTCTTTTTTAATTCCAACTTTTGCTGCACGTATTGCATCTGCAATCTGTTTAATGGCGTGGTCCTGTCCAACAACTCTTTTCTTTAAATCATCCTCAAGACTTAATAACGTTGTCATCTCATCTCTTGTCATATTACCAACCTTAATGCCTGTCCACGCCTCAATAACTTCTGCCACCGTGTTTGCGGTTACTTCGGCAAAAACCTGTGGATTATTTACCTGCAAAGCAATTAATTCATCTTTTACTTTCTTTAACTCTTCAACAACTACAGGATCATCTTTTCCTGCAACATTTCCGGCAGCTTTTTTAATTCTAAGATCCATTAACTTTTTGGTAAGTGAACTTTCCGTTACCCATCTTTCTTCATCTTTTTTAATTTCTTCTTCTAATTTTATTTTTCTTTCTTTTAATGATTTCAGAATTTCCTGGTCAATGATTAATTCCATATCCGAATCTTTCTGTTGTGAGTTAATTGCCATCTCAACAGATTTTAGCTGGCTGATTGTTAATTCCAGTTTGGGTGGTTTGCTTGTTAAAGACATCTTTACCCTTGTTGCGGCTGTATCCAAAAGATCAACTGCTTTATCCGGCAATTGCCTTCCAGCTATATATCTTCGGGAAAGTTTTACAGCACCTTCAAGCGCTTCGTCAGTAATATGAATTCCATGATAAGTTTCATATTTATTTTTAATACCACGTAACATTAATATAGCTTTATCATTATCTGGTTCACCAACATGTATTGGCTGAAACCTTCTTTCCAAAGCTGCATCTTTTGCAAAGTATTTATTGTACTCAAGATAAGTAGTTGCCGCAATTGCTCTGAATGATCCTCTGGCAAGTGCAGGTTTAAGAAGATTTGCTGCGTCACCACCTCCTGCGGATGCACCAGCACCAATTAAGGTATGTGCTTCATCTATAAAAAGAATGGCTGGCTTGGGAGAATTAATAATTTCATTTATTACCGCCTTTAACCTCTTCTCAAACTCACCGCGCATCTTAGTACCAGCCTGTAGAGCTCCCATATCAAGAGAATATATTTGGTTATTTTTTATAATGTCCGGAACATCATCAGCGGCAATTTTTATTGCAAGTCCTTCAACAAGGGCGGTTTTTCCAACTCCCGGTTCACCTAATAAAATAGGATTGGATTTTTTCCTTCGGCACAATACTTCTATAACCTGAATGATTTCTTCATCGCGCCCAAGTATTGGATCTATTTTTCCGTCTTTAGCTTGCTGCGTTAAATTTGTTGTATATATATCAAGCACAGTTCCATCTTTAGGAATTTCTTGAGCTTCTTCTTTTGAAATCATTTCAGATGACACTGCCGGATCTTCAATTGATCCTTTTACAATATTGTAAAATTCGGTTCGGAGCACATCTTCTTTAATTGCCGAAAGAATGTTCATTAGTTTGCTGCTTATAACTTGTTCAGAAGCTATGAAAACTTCGAACAATGCTCCCGATCTTATTTTTGTTTCATGATGATGTACTGAGCTGGTTATCCATGCCTGCTCTAATAATTCTGTTAACAAAGGGGATAATTTGGGTTTGCCAGAATTCCCACTTTCCATTTCATCCAGATTTTTTGTAACAATCGAATGAACATCGCCTTCCTCAATTCCAAAATGTTTTAGGATCAGTGGTATATCTCCTTGTCCATCTTCAAGCGAAGCATTGAGCAGATGATCTAAAGTAATTTCATAATGTCCCCGTTTTATTCCCAGTCCGGTTGCTGTATCCAGAATGCGAACTATATAATTATTTAGCTTAAGCAGCAGCGATTTTAAATCTTTACCTTGCATTTATTCTCCTAGAAATACTTGTTAAAAAAATTTCAGATGTTATGAAGAAAATAATTCCAAAGCTCAGTACTTATTTCAGAGCAATTCAGAATTATTTTTTATGAAGTGAAAACAATCTATGGTTTTATGACTAAGCGGCAGTAGCTAATTCTTCAAATCTTAAATTAACATTTACGTTTTCTTTGTCTGGTTTTCCCAGCCACATTGTAGAGCCTAATCTTAAACGGTCATCATTCCAATCTACTGAAGAAATTGAATCTGACTTTACAATAAATTCAATGTTAAATTCTAATCCATCATTCAAATAGAGTTTTAGAAGTTCGTATAATTTATTTGCATTTTCTGTCCCCGGTAAAAATTGCAGATAGTCTTGAAATGAAATCTCCCCAATCTGAATACTTATCCTGCTCATATAATCAACAACTGTTTTACCAATATAGGAATTTGAACCTAACTTATAATCATTATTACCAAGTGTTGGTATTTCAGATAACTCCACCCAATGAGGAACAAATTCTTTTATTTTCATACGGAATTCGGGAAACAATTTTGCAAGCAGAATTTTTAATCCTGATTTATTCCTTACCCTTTGACTTAATATTCCTGAAAATTTTAGAAGCGTAAAATCTGGTAATATGGAAGTTTTGGAACCGGAATGTTCTTCTCTTCCTATAAATGCAAATAATCTTTCAGTTATTTTGTTGTTCGGTTTTCCATCAAGATGAAGATAGAACCGATACTTTTTCCAGGATTGATAGTAAAGCCAATAAAAACGATTGTTAAACAAATCAAAAAAACTTTGAAGCGGAACATTGCCTTCACCTAATGTTCGCAGTTGCATCGAGACTTGTTCATGATAGCACCTTGGTAACGGCGAATTTATGCCGTACAATCCAAGGAAGTTAAGAATGAATTGTATCTCACCCTCTTTGTAGGATATAGATTTAATATCTCTTGGTGGATATTCATAATTCTCGTATGAGCGAAACCTTATTCCGGTTTGGTCGAGAAGAAAATCTTTTCTATTTGGATAATCTTTTTTTGTGATTTGCTCACTTAGCCAAACAGCTTGCCAAACATGAAAGGAAGGTCCTTCCTGAATAAGCTCTTTTATTAAACTGGTAATATTTCCCCCAACAGCGGTTGCCATGTATAAACTTTTCCTGTTCCCTTTTCAGTAATTTTTAAAAATACAAAGGAGTTAAGAGTTACATATTGAGATAGGAAAGCATTCAGCACCATTCCCATCAAATTAATTTCTCCTTCACCATATTCAAATTCTTTTGGATCTACTTCAGCCTGAAATTCAATGCCTCTTATCAATCCCTGATTCATGATTTTACTAATGAGTTTTGGCTGAGTTACATTTTTTATCCCATCTATCCGTTTCTTATTTGAATGATTATGTTTTTTATTCCAGTTGTAAAGATTTAAAACACTCTTAAAAGTTTCTGTATTAGCCATTGTGTTAAAGCTGAATGACAGATGAGAAATTAATGACCATAAATAATTTTGTTTGTCAGGACATTCAAGAACTTCAGACGGCATTGTAATATTTGAGGCTTCAATTCCAGGCGGAAAATCTAATGGCTCTTTTATTGCGCCTACTTCCAAATATGCCGATGGTAAAAATCCATTAGAAAGTGTTGCTTCAATACTTAAAGTTTCTTTAGGAAAAGTTTCCAGTCCCATACTTGGTCCAAATAATCGGATATAAGTTTCAGACATATCACTTTGAAGCGGTCTTCTAAAAATGGAAAAAAATCTTTTGTAATTATAATCAGGACTGTTTGAATCCAAAATATCATGTGAAGTTGTTGGGATATAAACATATTGCTCCGTTCTATCCTGGCTAATTCCATTTACTTTATCCACCGAATATATTTCTCTGCTTTTTCTTCTATATAGATCAGGAATGATATAATATTCAGGAAGGCGCTGAGTAACAGAAACTTCTTCTGTCGGACGGGAGAATAGATTAATTATAGGAGCACAATTTATTAATATGTTTGAAGCATCTGGCAATTTTTCCCGAGCCATCTTTTTATCGAAATCAATTTTTATCTCGAATGTAGAAGATTCCCCCAAACTCTTAAATTGATTTAATCCCAAAATTTCTAAGAAGAAAAATTTTTCAGGGAAAGAAAAATATTCGTGAAGCAATCTAAATCCTACAAAGGTTTGTTGGGAATAGGGAAGTAGTGCATATTCATTTCCATTTTCCAGTTCCTTTGTAAGTTCAGGTACTTCTATTTTAAAATTTTCAATATTTACAAATGGCGATGCTTCATCTATATATTCCCTGACTGAGATTGATTTTACAAATCGATTCAGATAAAGATGTAAGTTGTATTTAACGGATGCGGACCCATGTAAAAATATTTGAAAGCGTTCCAGGTTAAGCAAATTATAGTCAACATTTCTTTCGAGCTGAAGGCGAAGAATTAATGATGAAGTTCCATAAGCCGAATCAACAACTTTAACTTCTTCCAATTTTATAGGACGGACTACTAAATCCTGTGTTGTGCGAAAAATAAAATCCGCAGCTTCTTCCTTTTCCGTTATACGGCTATTTTCACTTGGTCCGGATTGTACTTTGTATTTAACTTTATACTTTCCTGCAGGTGTTTGTATTTCACTCCCTCTTTTGATAAAGACTGGTTCAGTAAGCGCACCAGTTTTTATTTTTGCCTGAAGAATTGCACAAGAAGGAAAAGCTTTTAGCAAATGCGGAAACAAGATTTCCAATATTCCCCCGGCAATCTCTGGGAATTCATCATCCAATCTTTCATGGATTCTACCAGCAAGGAAAGCAAATCCTTCAAATAATCTTTCAACAAACGGATCTTTTTTTTCTCTTTCACTTAACCGCAAACTTGAACCAAGAGTTGGATGTTTCTTGCTGAATTCATTACCTTCAACCTGAAGCGAATTATATTCTCTTTCAAAATATTTATCTAAACTCATTTCGCATCCTTCTCTTGAACTACCTTTGTCCAGCCAGTGGTAGAAAATTCGGTTAATAGTATTTCTTTATTTGGACTGTCTTTAATTTTTATAATTATTTTCAACGATGCTCTTAATGTTTTTTGGTCAAAATCTGATTTTTCTATTCTTACTTCTCCAACTCGCGGTTCATATTTTAGGATGACTTCCTGAATTTCTTTTTTTAATAATTCGGTTGGGTTACCGGACTCCAGGTAAAGTTGTAGGATATCTGAAATACCAAAATCCGGCAAGTGTAACACGGAACCTCTTCTGGTAGTTAATATCATCCGCAAATTCTCAATTACACTTAAGCTTAATTTTTGATCTTCAGTTAGATGATCGAATTGAGAAAGACCGGCTTCATCAAGATTCTTATTTTCATAAGTGAATTGACCGACAAGAATATTATACAGACTTAGATTACTCATTCTATATTGATATGTTTTCTTAAGAGAAGTAAATGATTTACGAATAATTTATTAAATCACTCTATGTAGTACTTTTGTACTAAAATTTCATGGTTTTAATCTTATTCATTTTAGTAGATAAAAAAGAATAAGATTAAGATCAAAAATAAGAAGGAGATTAGAACAATAAAATAATTACCCCGGCAAAACGCCGGGGCTAAAAAAACGAGAAACGTTACTTCATAAAGAAGCCTTCATCGGTATGTATTGTACTTGCTGTCAGATGTTCCCAGGTATATGTTTCGGAAACCAAATTAATTTGTTCCAGATGTCCAACTGTTTCAGTCTCTGCCTCAAACGAAGAAGGCATCCAGTTCTTAACGGAAGCAATCCTCGCTTTCTCTAAAGTATATTTAAAGTAAGGTGTTTCTGATCCTGTTGCTTCAGCAATTTCATATAAAGTAACAACCACTTTAGATAATATTGCACCTTCAACCAGTGCTTTCCATAAAAGCGGCGTTAACTTATCGATTGATTTTACAATTTCAAACTGCTCATAAGTTCTACTGCCCGAAGGTGTAGATGAACCTTTCTGGTAACTTAAACTGCATTGTTGAGAAAATCCAAAAACCATACAACTTTTATTTGCTCTTGGACCTGGCATTTCACTTCCGCCATCATCAGAGAAAATAACTTCGCCTTTAACTGCCATAAGAACCTCCTATTATGTTTGTTAAGAATTAATTTATTAAAAAATAAGATCGATCAATTCCGATCGTCTCAGCCCTCTTCGCCTGAATGGTAGGCAATAAGTTTAAGATTTACGTCCATTCCTGTTATTGCAACGTGTGGTCTAAATTCAGCGCTTATCTGAAAGAATCCTGGTTTTTCCGGAAGCTCTTTAACATCAAGCTGATATGAACGGAGTGGTTTTTCTGCAATAATTTTTTCAGCAGGATTAGGCATATCAACTACTAATGTATCCAACCAACTGGACAGGTCTTTCTTAATTTCACCAGCACCGGCATTTCTACCAACGAATACTAATTGCCTGTATTTTAAATAGTGCGCTATCCTGGTTACAAGCATTGTGTATTGTAAACGTGATCCAACAGCATAATTAGCAGAAGCAATCGGATCGTTTTTTATTTGTTTAGGTCTGTTTGCGGAAGGAGTTTCAAAGAAACATGCATAATCAGTTCTATCCCAATGTGCAAGAGGAATAAATCCTAAATCGCAAAGTTCCTGATCCTTCGCCTGACCGACAGAAGCTTCGATAGGTACTTTTAGCTTCTTCTGTCCATTTTCTTCATATGTTGGAACTGGTAAGTTTTCAACTTTACCACCTGAATCTACGCCAACTATTTTTACGCCCCATCCCCATTTTTCAAAGCTCTTAACCATGTTAGACGCAAGTGCAAATGAAGCACTACACCACAAACTTTTATCCTGCCCGGCAGAATAAATGCCTTCGCTGTAGTTAAAGTTTTTTGTTGGTTCAGCTTCAGCATTGTAAGGTAATCTTCCTAAAAACCTTGGAAGTGCCAGCCCGATATATTTAGAACGATCATCATCGCGGAAAGCTCTCCAGGATGTATAGTCCACCCCTTCATTAACCTGTTCCGAAAGGAAGCGATTGTTCATCACATCACCCATACTTTTTTCACCAAAGAATTGATGACTTGCATTTCCAACGAATGGAAGCTGTGCTGATTCAGAAAGAACAGAAAGATGTTGAAGCAAAGACATATCTGTTGGTGTATTGTTAAACTGAAAATCAGAAATAATTGAAGTGTAAGAATGTCCACCTACTTTATCATATGCACCCCAATATATATGATGCCAGAATCCGCTGTCTTTTTCATAACCCTCACCTAAAGCAGCATCGTTCAAATCATCGTACAATTCCTCTTTTGTTACATCAAGAAGTTCAAATTTTACTGGTTTGCTAAACTCAGTATTCTGAACAAGAAACAACAAGCCTCTCCAGGTAGATTCAAGTTCCTGAAAATCCTGCTGATGTAAAATCTCATCCATTTGAGCGCTTAAAACAGTATCAATATCGGCAATGTAAGAATCTACCAAAGCACCTGTTATTTTAAACACCTGGGATTCTTTTCCAATTTTATTTATAAACTCTGCAACAGCAGTTTTTTTTGTCTCGTCCAGCATCGAAATAAGTTTATCAACTGAACTTTGCTCCTGCTGCTGTTCTGTACCGGTTATTTTTTCTTCTGCCATTTTTTAAATCCTCCGATTTGTAATTTTAAAACTTTTTATCATTGATAATTATTATTTCTTTTCTGTTGAAGTTTGTCCAACTCCCAGTTTTGACATGAGGTCTTCAATACTTCCACTGCCATCTTTAAGAACACTTTCCAAAGCCTTCTTTAGGTTGGCATCTTTTAGAACGGAAAGTTTTAATTCCTTTAACCTTTCTCTTGCATCCAAAAGTTTTTGCAAGGGTTCAACTTTTTTAACAATTTCATCAGGATGAAAATCTTTAATGTCCTGAAAGTTAAGTTTTACTTCCATCTGCGCATCAGGATCATCAGAAAGTTTGTTCTTAACAGTTAATTTCAGATGAGGATTAATATCCTTCAATGCTCTTTTGTAATCCCCTTTGTTACCTATAACCCTAAGTCTACGATCTTTAACAGCGCCCAGGCTTCCAGGTTCACTCTTACTGAAATTTCCGGGAATAAGCAGGCGATAATCAAGTTCAACGCTTTCTTTTGCGTCGCTGCTTGGTAAGATACTAACTTTAACTCGTTGTGCTATTTTAGGTGTGATTGGTCTTGCCATTGTGTACCTCTTTATTTTGGTTTTTGTTTATGTAATTTGATTGCTAAGATTCCGTTATATTTTGCAATTTTGTAGAACAATTCTTCTTGTTCCTTTTCAAGTTTACTTATTAATTCCTTATCCTTGCTTTTGGAAATAATTTCCAGGTTGGTTAAATAGAGTGATTGCCACACTGCTGTACTTAAAGCTTGTTCCCAACCATCAAGATTATAATTTTGGATAACCTCCTTCAGTTCTAAAAGATTTACTTTTGCGAGATAATACTCTTTTTGATGATAGAAATAATTTGCAAGATTAAGCTTTCGTAAAAATTTTCCTTTCATTCTATCGTCAGAATTTATCTTATTCTGCATCGTTAATACATTCATTTCAAAATTATTCGGAAGATCTTTGCATGCAGCTTCATACTCATTATTTATTGTGCTATAATCTTCGCCAAGGATAGGTGGTAGAATCATTGCTCCACCTGTTCCATCAGAACTTACAACACTTTTAACTTCATCATTAATCCATTTAATTGTTTCAGGATCAGCAAATGGAGTTTGTTTATCCTTAAATTTTAATTGAGGTAAATCCGGTATTCTTTTAAGCAGCGAAGCGAGGTGATGTTTAATATCGTTTGAAGCAAAGACATAATTCCCACCTTTTTTATCGAGTGCATTTATTAAATATCTTTGCGCATCAAACCAATATCTGAATTCACTATTTTCTTTTATAAACTCACTCTCAACACGGGCAATCAGCATATCAAAATTGTTATTTGTAAACCAATCCTTAACTAAACCTCGTATTATTTTATTTGGCGCTTCAATAAGAGTAGCACCATCAGTATCCGCTGGGCGCACGAGATTAGTCCATTGAATTTGCCGCGATAATCCGAACACAAAATAATTTTCCGGGATGCGCTGTTTAGTAACGCCTTCTTCGTTGTACTCAAAAAAGAAAGTAATAGTTTTTCTTAATTGAGTAACCGCATCTTTTTCGGAACTGAGATTTATCTCTTGAATAGATGAAGAAGTTTGGGCAGAGGGTTGTTGAGGTTTTGTTGCTTCAACAATTTGAGTTGAAGGAGTAGAAACTGGTCTTTCAACTGTGGGAGTACTAATTTTGGCTTCTTCCTTTTGTGGAGGGAATAATAGTTTGTTAGCTTTTTCCGCCTGGGTTTCAAGTGCTTCCTTAAATAATTTTAAGACAGGAACATTTTCAACAAAAAGTTTTTCGCTTAAAATAATTATTTGGGATAATGTTTTATCAGCGTCTATAACATAGGCAGCATTAGATTTATTTATATCTTCTCGTTCAACTAATTTATAAACTCTTGGTGTATTTAGAAATTGAAGAGCTTTGCTTCGATGAACAATATTTCCAGGGAACAGGTTATTTTCAAACTTTGCAAGAAGATGATATACTAAGTTTAATCCTTCTTTAAGTCCCTGCATTTTTTCTGTTCTGAAAAAAGAAAAACATAACCAAATTGCAATTTTCAAGTCTTTACTTTTATCCAACAGGATAGCATCACATAATTCTATAATTTTTTTATAATCTGGTTCTGTTTTAGGAATTTCCATATTTAGCTTAAAATATTCTTCAGAACTAATCGCATCTATTCCCGCAGGTGAATCACCAGGTATGGGTTCTAAATATTTTTCAACAGCTTCAGAAATTTCTATTATATCAATATCCGCCAAAATCTCAGCTCCGTTTTTTATTGTTGTATTGTTTGAAAAAACTTCATCAAGGAAAGCTTATCATTTTCTAATAATTTTTTATAAGCTGATGGTATTGAATTTAGTAACTGAATTTTATCCTCAAACTTTTCTACTTTTAAAACTCTTGCCCCACTTTCATCTTTCAGAATAAGATCAACATATTGCAATGAGGTAGGTTTGTTAAGAAATACATATAAATCAATATTGTTGTCTTGTTGAGTCCAAAAAAATGAAGGTATATATAAAGGTTTGTTTACTATAATTAGAATCAATTGAATAAAAAATCCCAAATCGTAATTGGAGTATTCTTCTGAAGTTCGAAAAGAAATTTTAATTCCGAATGGGAATATCAAGTGTGAATTGAATTTCATCCAGGAAAGATTTTTAATCAAATTATTTACTATAGCAAATTTTACCGGATGATTAAAATCATTCAAAGTTCTTTCCCAGAATATTTTCTGAGTTGTGGAAGTAAGGTATTCCTGGTATTTCAAGTTTGGGTTATTCATTGAAATTTGAGATGAGATTTTCTGTACTTCATTATTCAGTAAATCTAAAGTTTTTATTAATGAGGATTCTTTATACAAGAGCCTGAATGAATTAAATGATTCATAAAAGAAAAGTGGAATTAAATGTGCCGGGATGCCATTTAAAAAATTCGTATTTAAATTCAAAAATAAAATGAATGGAAATTCTCTTTCACTTTTATCATTGCTTGGAAAAATTACTCCGGCAAGAGCGTTTTTCGTATTTGTATCAGGATAAAAGAAATTTAACCCAGGAGATTGTTTGTAATATGCTTTCCATTCTGATTTTAGTTTTCCTCTTGCTAATGTTATCCCGTCTTGTATCCATTTATCTATGGATAGGATTTCTTCACCACCCGCATTGTATTTAATAAAATCTAAATATTTTGGCAGCTTGCCAAAGTATCCGGCAGTTAGCCCAAAATTATTTTGCGGATTCAATAGAACAACCGATTGTCAATCAATTTTATACGGCAGATTAAAAGATTTAAAGAAACTTGCAGAAAAAGGATTTCTTGAACTTCCCGCATTTAATAAGTAGGTAACAACAACATCGTAAGAATTCTCTTTTCTAAAGAACCAGTTAAAAATATACTGGGAGGATGATTCTCCAATAGATGCTGAAGCTTCATTCAGCAACCTGAACAAAGACCATTCTCCATCATAGGCTTTTGAATCACTTGTTCCATAACCGCGGATTGATATATTCATTTTAGCCGTTGGAGTTCCTTTGCTTCCGGGCCAGGAATAATCTGTCCAGAAAGAAGCACCCATTTTATAATAATTCTCAACGTTATCAAGATTAAGATAAACTTGTTCAACAACCGGCTTAGGAGTAACGATTGGTTTAGAATCAGGAAGCTGCGGTTTTAATTTGAACGAAATATTTAAATCACCGCTTTTAAATAATGTGGCGCTTATATCATCCGCTCTTTTATAGGCAGCTAACAATTCATTGGAAATATTTATTCCTTCGTTTTCCCACAAATTAACTTTCCATCTTTCTTTATTTATGAATGAGCTTAATTCATCATTGAAAAAACTCCAAAGTATGCCGCCCTGAGGTTTAAAGAAATCTTTGAAATCCTGAATTGGAACATCATTGTTAGATTTTTTAAATGGAAATGAGTTAGCCATAGTTTTGTTAAACACATCATAAACTTTTGTTTTCCACTGCTCATTAATATAAAGCGAAGCATCCGAAAGTATAGCCCGCCAGGTAAGTTTAACCGGATCGGTAAAAAGTCCCTGGAGCGCTGGTGTACTAAATAACGCACCTTTAATTGATTGAAGCGCAGTAGGTAATTCCACAGCGCGCTGGCTTAATACTTTAACAGCATAATCTTTGGTTAAATCCTGCGCATCTTTAATCGATTCAATTACTCCACCGATATTACCATATTGAGCAATAATTGCATTCAAATCATTGCTGGCAGAACCATCCGGAGCTAAAATTAATTTTCTGTATTTATTAATTTCTGCAAGATTGGGATTTGTTGAACCTGAATTTGCTGAATTTTTTTTGTTTTGAGTTGTATCCTGCGGAGATTGAATATCTACAATTACCTGTAATTGAGTAGCAAAAGTTTTTAAAATTAATACTAGCGGAGATCCCACTGGGTCACTTAATATCTTTAAACTATTTGCAGCCAAAGGAACAGATTCAAAATCGCCGAACTGGATACTTTGAAGAAATTGAACCCAGGCTTGTTTATAATCGTTCAAGTACATTAACAATAATTCATTTCTAACATCTTCGCTGTTAAGTTCTTTTGTTGGTTTTATCTGTTGATCTCCCATTACCCAATCTTCCTGCCCTGGATTCTTACTTTCATTTATGATTGCTTCCTGCATATAATTCTTCCAGCCATCGGCAGTAAAAATATGTGGTATTTTTAAATCGGTCTTCATCAAACTGGAAAATCTTCCACCGATTACTTGCTCAAGTGTAAGATCATTAGAAAATTGGTTTGTACCTTTCTGCTTTAACCGGGCATATAAATTTTCTGCATTTGGTTGATATTGAATTCTGCTTCTTACTAAGCTTATCAATACATTATCATTCCTTTCGGGATAAACAGCTTTATCATTAAGTCTTTTAACAATGAATGAAATGTAATTTCTGAAAAGATGTTTTAATGAATCTTTGTCTGTTGATGAAGCAAGTGTATTTGGATTTATATAGTGTGATTCTAAAATTTTTGAGAATACATTAACTAAAAACTTATGTTCAGTTGTATCTAATTTTATACGTTCATTGCCAAGCAGCATATATGCTTTCAAATAATTGTAAATATCCTCACCTGAGTAATCCTGACCATTAGCAAAAATATTAAGTACTCTTTCAATCTCTTTAAAAATATTTTCATTAAAGAAATATTCTGTTTTAGTTATATATAAGTTCTCTAACAATTTTTTAGTTCTATCACTCCTATCCATTCCAAAGCTTACAAATGATTCAACCGCATTTCCATTTTCTATGTTTTCAATGGTTGACCGTAGATTTTCTGTTTCCTTAAAATTAGTTAAGAGATTTCCATTCCAATTAATAGATTTAAAGGTATTTGCTGTGCTGGAAATTTTATCCAAGGCATTAGTGCTGCCACTAAATCCAACATATGTGAACAAACTAAACAGTGAAAGAAACAAGATGGAAGATATTACAACTACTAGCTTTAATGTGTTCAATTTTTTAGTAAAGCCGGAAGTTTGTCCTGCAATGTAATTTTGGTCACCGATTACAACATCATTCAATAAATCTTTTATGAAATAATTTTTTGTTTCAACAATTTCTTCCGCATCTTCTGTGGATTCTTTTGTTGGTTCAGGAAGATTAAATTGTTTAGCAATTTGTTTTATTGCAAGATCTAATGGAACACCTTCCTGAGTACCGCTGGTAAAATAAAATCCACGGAATATTGGATTATCCTGATACGGATTATGCTGAAAAACTTCACTAATCAGGTGAGTTAACTTTTGTTGAAGGGATTTATATTGGAAAGGGAATAAAAAAACTTTGCGACGCTGTTCTCTTTTCAAAGGTCCGCTCAGCCGGATTGTTCGAATTTCAAAAAGTTTTTCCGTAAGTTTATTAAACTCAATTTCAAATAAATCTTTTACATTTTGGTTTAGTTGTTCACTAGGAAAAGTAGCACCCCAAATTTGTGAGCGTTCTATCTCACTAAAGTCTCCGAAATATTCCACAAATCCCTGAATTAAATCGCACTTGGTAAAGATAAAATAAACTGGAAAATTTACTCCCAGGTTTTGGATTAGTTCATCTATTCTCTGCCGCATATTGGATGCATGTTCATTAAGCTGTTCCTTATCAGCATTAATTATTTCATCAACATTAAGAGCAATTATTACACCGTTGATGGGTTTTTTGCGTCTATTCTTTTTTAATACATCTAAAAATGCAAGCCATTCAGATCGGTCTTCTGTTTGTGAAATATATCTGCCGGCAGTATCAAGAAAAATTCCTTTAGTAGAAAAAAACCAATCACAATTTCTTGTACCACCTACACCTCTAAATCCTTCTTTGCCAAATGGAAATTCCAGACCGGAGTTTTGTATAGCTGTTGTTTTACCGGCAGCAGATGGACCAATAATCATATACCAGGGTAGGGCGTATAATGCAGCTTTGCCAGTTTTACCTTTCCCGATTTTTGAATTCTTTAACGAGGTTATTGCCGCTTCTAACTGTTTTTTAAACTGCTCTATCTCGGCTTTTTTTTCAGGACTTAAGTTCTGCATATTTGCATCTGCTGAAGCATTTATTGATTGCTCAATCTTTCCAGCTTTTTGAACTTCCTTCATTCGATTGTACAACAAAAATATTATTACAACCATAATGAAGAATATTCCGATTCCTATCCGGAATACCATTGACATTCCAAAAATTGAACCGCCAAAATATGCTATTGCCAATAAAAGAATAATTACCAATGCAACTATTACATTTCGGCTTCTAAGGATTTTAATGATGCTGTCCATTATTTATAATTGTTTTTGAGGTTATTAAAAAATTGATGACTAGTTTAAAGCAGCTTATTTAATATTTGCACAACACTATCAGCTTTACCAGAAACAGACATTGCCATTATCGCATAAAATATTGTTGAGATTACGATAGCACCAACCGGATACACCCAAAGTGGTAAACCTCCTTTAGCATATTGAATTACATCATCTTTTGCTTTTCCATTTGGGGAAATTGTATCAATGGCGTTATACATATCCGGATGAAGTTCTATATTCAAATCATTTATTACCCGTCTCAAATTTTCTGGAGATTGAAGCTGGTACTTTCCCTTAAAGCCAAGAACCAGGCAGAGGTAGTAAATTTCTAAGACATCTTTGTTGCCAGTAGTTCTTTGTCTAAGCGAATTTATATTATTAAAAAATTCTTCACCTGCATTAAAAGTATCAAAAAGTTTTAATTGAAGTGGTTCAGATAGCCATTCGCTCTTTTGGTCCCAGGAAGAACTGATTATTGTTTCATCAAGTAAGGCAACCAATGCAAATTTAGCCTGCTGTATTTTTTCATTTTCGTATCCGGAGCTTCTTCCATTTCGTTCAAAGTCATCAAACATTTCAGTTACTTTTGTTTTGATGGAATTTGCATTACCATAATTATTTGTTGCTCTCAATTGAAGAATAAGAATCAAACAATCAGAAGCTACGTCTGAAAGAGGTTTGCGTTTTTGGCTTGATTGTACTTGCTGAACTGAATTCATTTTTTCAATCCTGTAAATAAGGAAAAAAATTAAAAATTATTGGATTTAGATATCGTTGTAAAGTTTGATTGCTTAATCGTCTCATCATAAATAACAATTGAACAATTTTTCTTGGACTATGAATATGTGGAATATGAAAAAAAATTATCCCCCAGGCATTAGCAGAACTAACTCCATTTGCAGAGATTTAAATTCCGCTGCAATAAAGAAGGCGATATTATTTTTGGCAATAATTTTATCCCAGAATCTACCTTCCTTATTGATTTTAAAGTAATGCGCTTTTTCATTTATGGAAATCCCAGCCGGTGGACGCGCTACATACTCAATTGATACACCCTGAATACCAGCCTGATGAACAGCAAAAATTTCTTCGTACGAGGATATCTTAATATTTTTTGATAACTCGGAAATTATTTTCTTTTCTGACATTTCACCTTGCACGGTTAGGAAAAATTGAGCATTCATTTGAATAGGCGATAGCTGTCCAACAAATAAAGTATCTGCCTGTTTTCTTAAAGGAATAATTACATCACGTCTGGAAACAGTTTTCTGAACATTTAACATTGCATTAATCTCATCAATCAAAAGTTTAAAAACCTCAGTTAAATGATTATGATCATACATTGGAAATTCCCCGGTCTTCAATCCTAAATTTGAATATGTGGAAAGCTGACCAGCAAGATTTAAAAATAATGTATAAAGATTTTCCGGATGAATATGACGCGAAGAATGATAATAATTTAGTAAAGGAATGTAAGTATTAACCGAAAGAAGCATTAATAATATTTCTACCTGAGTTAAAGACAATTCAGGTTTCTGAATACTTGCCTGGCTCCGCAATTCTTTACTTTTGGAAACCAAAGCGCCTAAAATTTCTCTGATAAAACTTTGCAAAACTTCTGATGCAGTAATTGAAATTACCGGAGCGATATAATTTGCATCCATATTAAATTTACCATCAGAACTCCTTACTATTTCACCAATTTTTATTACACTAAAATCATCTAATGATTCTTCGCCAAATTTGAATTGGAAATTTGGTTTAACAACTCCAACTGTGCGCATATTTACGCCGGTATTATAATCAAGTAATTCCATGTTCTGCAATATGAAGCGTGAACTTTGGGAGTTTGCAGATTCTGATAACTGGCAGTTATTTCCAGTTAATTTTTCTATGGGAATTGTCAAATAGACATCTAATTTTTCCGAAGTAGCTGAGAAGGAATCAGCAAAGCTCCTGCTTTTTGGTACTGGATCGTTGTTCGGAATATCAAATACTAACCCGTCGGGCATTATTCCACTGCATGCAACAAGCCCAAATGAACCACCGGACAGTGCTGCCAAATCAATTTGAATTTCTTTAAAGCCCCAATAATTTGGATTTAAGTACCCAAGTTTTGTATTTGTGTAATATTGATTGTATCTATCCGCCTGTTGAAAATGATGCGGATCTAATTTCATTCCTTCGAACCAGATAACCTTCTGTAATTTCATTAATTTATTATCCTGGTATTAATAATTCAAATTGTTATTTTGTTGGATTCTGAATAACCCCAAATTGATTATTCATTTTTATACGATAAAGAATTTTCGTGAACTACTATTTCAAATTTGTCATTCCCAGAATCCAAAGATATAATTTGAAGCCAACCATCTTTAGCAGGCGAAAAGAAATCACCAACAACACCAAGGTAAGCCGCATCTTTTTTAATTTCAATCTCTTTTGATTGTACAGATTCTCCTGGTACCAATGTTTTTTCAAATTTGGAGTTTGGAATTAAGTCATCAGCTAAAATTTCCTCTGGACTTCTAATTAATGATTCAAAGCTGGCGTTCCTGAATTTATCAGCATTTTTTAATTGATAAATTCTAATAACAATTGCATTATTATTATTGCAATCATCATCGCATTTTAAATTGATTTTAACTGTTTGCACTCCGCCGCATCCGGATAATACAAACGAAGTAACAAGAAAGGGGAGTAGTAAAAATAATTTTTTCATACCGCTTCCAGTTTTAAATTATTAAAATTCATTTTGAGATTTACCTGAAATTCTTTTCTGATATCCTTTCATAAAAGATGGTCTAAAAAACTTCTTTTCTATATGATAAGGATCAGATATATACTTTTTATAATTTTCCTTAATGCTCTCCAATATTTTTGCTTTTTTAGAGCCAGGTAACATTTTTCCAAAATCTAAACCTGGAGTTTTTTTAATTTTATTTTCCATCTCAGCTTCAATTAGCTCAGGATTTAAACTTTGTAAAAGTGATTTGCTGCCTTCTGTAACCGAATTCATATAACCTTCCAGGAGACCTATTTGATGTGCGAGTAATTTTTGTGCTTCTTCTTTTAGCAAAAAGATCCTCTTTTTTTCTTCTTCGGCAGAAACCGCAGGATTAAATAAAAATTCTTTTAACTCCTTTAAAGAACCAGTTGGCAATGTATAAAAAACTGTTACCCCAAAAAATTCCTGCCTGAAATGAAGAAAGCCTTGGATTAGTTTTGAAAAAGTATCGAGTAAGATATCTAAAATGTTTGTAAAATGGGAACTAAGAGAATAATCCTGGGAAAACGGTTCGTTCGGATTCACCATTGGTTCTATCGTTTGCTTGAAAGATTGCGATTTATTTAATTCAGGCTCATCAACAATTTCTTTTTTGTTAGGATCGTACCCTTTTTTCTCAAATGGGTGATATTCCTTTCCCAAAAATTTTTCAACAAAAAATTCTGCTAAAATTTTATTAACATCATTTGCTTCAATCCTATTAAGAGATTGCAGTACAGAGAATCTTAATGCATCTGATTTTACCTGAGATTTTTCTAACGAATATTTTTCTGCTATTTTTCCCAAGCTTTCAACTATATTGTTCATCTCATCAGCGTATGGACTTGAGAACACCATCGTTTTTTGATTGTCATCAATTATTATTTTCTTTTCCTCTTGATCAATTAAAAGCAGAGTTTCAAGTTCATAATCTCCAATTTTTATTTTGTCACCAGATTTTAAAGGATTTTCTTCTCCTGCTTCAATTTTTTGTTCGTTCAGATAAGTAAAATTTGCAGATTCGAGATCGATTAATTGAAGTATACCTTCAGTATCAATAATCCGCGCATGCTTTCTAGAAATAATTTTAAAAGCATCTGGCAAGGCAATATCGTTACTTTCATCTCTGCCTAAAAAAATTGGAAATCGGGTAAAATCCAATTCTTTTGAATAAGAAGGATCGGATTGTTTTTTAATAAATAGTTTTAATTTCATTCTTTGATATGTTTGAATTTAGATTAGAGGAAAATAATTTAACTGGACGCAACTTCGTTCAGTGACTCACATTTTGTTTATTCACTTATTTTCTTACTTGTTCAAATAGCTAAGTATAAATTTGTTTAATAAGTGATATTTTATAGAGTTCTATGTTTATAAAATTCTTGTTCCTAAATGAAAGTACCTAGTCAATTTACATCTTATGTGCATCTAAAAAATTCATTAGTAGTCTGTCCGGTCATACAAAACACCCAAATTATTTAAGAATATAGATTTAAATGTTACCACCGGATTCTGCTTTTTAATAATCCAATAAATTTTATTAAACGAAGGAAATAACTGGTGGTAAAAATTTTTATTCATTTTTTGTGTTAAGCAGCTTTTTTATTGAAAAGGTCGACAAATAATTTCATATTAAAATATAGCTTATTCGTATATACAAGACTATAACTATATTCTCCGGTTTTAAAGTGATAACAATGATGAAAATGAGACCTCTTCATACGTTCATATTAAAAAAAAATATTTGCTTTGTCAAGAATAATTTAATTTGTTATCCTTAAAACCTAAAATAAAAATACTTCTTTCATTTCCCCCAATTTTTGCTGTTAGTCACAATGAATCCTAAAAACAGTAAAAAAATTTTCATATGCAATTGGAATTAAATTTCTTTACTTCTGTTATAATTTAGAAAGTATATTGAAGACATGGTTTGTATTATTCAGACCGTTGGTTGCTTGATTAGTGGATAAATGCTTTAAAATTATTTATTGGAATCGTCGTTTATTCCTTTATTAATAACAAGATTAATATGACACAACTCTTTCGACCCATATTAAATAGAAAGATCTCGAATTATTTTGGTTCCAGGAAAAATGAATGAATAATTCAAAATTTATTGTTTATGGAAGTTGGGATTAAAAAAAAAGTTTTATAATCGACCAATTCAAAAAAAAAGCGGTTCCATTTCTGGAACCGCTTCTAAGATGACCCCCGAAGCCCGATTACTTCTGTAATATCATCTTTTTAGAAATGCTTACCGATGGGGAGGTGAGTTTGTAAATGTACACACCACTTGCCAATTCACTTGCATTAACTGAAACATTATAATTACCTTGCTCAAGTTCTTGATCGATTAAAGTTCTAACAGTCTGACCGAGCATATTGTAAATTGATAATGTAACTTGTCCTCTCATTGCAATTGAAAATTCAATTGTTGTACTTGGATTGAACGGGTTTGGATAGTTCTGGCTCAACTTGAATTCCGAAGGTAGTTCGTTATTCTTATCAACAGAAGTTGTTCCGTTAACACTCTTGAATACTTTACCACTCTTTGTTCCAACAAACAAATCATTGGAAATAGGATTTACTATCATTGAGCTTATTCCGTATCCATCCATTCCGATTGATTTCCAGTTCTCGCCACCATCTTTAGAAACGAATACACCATTTGCAACTGAGCTTGCATAAATGTTATCATTACCGTCTACCGTCATTGAGTAGATATATTTTGCAGTTAAGCTGCTGTTAACCTTAATCCAGTTTTCACCATTATCAACTGAACGGTATAAGCCATTACCATAAGTACCGGCATAAAGAACGCCTTTAGAATCTTTTGTTAATGACCATACATAATCATAACCAATTGTCAATTCATTCCATTTGCTATTTGCTTTATTGAATTTAACTACTCCTGAACCAAATGTACTCGCATACAAATCGGAGTTTGAGTTAATAAGCAGACTTTGAACTGAAAGATTAGTTAAACCATCATTTATAGAAGTCCAGGTTTTTCCGTTATCATTAGAAGAATAAACGCCTGCGCCCCATACTGATGCGAACAAGCTGCCTTCATTATCAGACGTAACTGTTCTTACATCTTGCATTGATAAGCCAGCAGATACCCAGGTATTTCCTTTATCTAATGAACGATATAACCCGGTTTCTGTTCCTGCTAACAATTCATTTCCGTTATTAGCAATAGACCAGATTGACTTTGTACTGATATTGTTTACTTTATTCCAAGTGTTGCCACCATCTTTTGAACTTAAGATTGATCCATCAACTACACCAGCAAACAAATTGCCTTCAGCATCACTTGCAAGTGTGGAAACAACAGAGTTAGAATTAAAGTTATTCATCGATTTCCAGTTATTCTGATCTGAGTTTCCAACTGGACCATTATTATCGAAAGTAATATGAACGACTGCTTTTCCAAAATCATCTTCTGATTCAACGCCATTGTTTGGAGTAGAATCAGGATCGTATTTGGAAGATGCAGAAACTTCTGCAACGTTTGTAATATGATCAACAGGAATGTTGCCAATGAATTGAGTATTGTTAAACTGACCTTGACCTGTAATACTCTTTGCAATCATTTGACCATTCTGAACACCAGATACAAAGTTTACTGCTGCGAATGGTGCAAGAATAGAGCCTCTAACATCAATTCCCTGAATTCTAAGAGTTGATGCGTTATAGAAATTGTAAAGGACGTTTGATTTTTCTGTTCCAAATATTACTAATCCACCAGTCCAGGAAACATCAACACCATCGATATTAACAAGAACTACAGAACCGTTTGGTACATCAATTTCAAAATTGTTAGCTGAAGATAATTCAGCACCAGAAACTTTAAAGACGTTAAGGAATGGGTCGGTTCCCTTTAAGAACAATCCACCCCACTCAAATTTGGTTGTACCATTTACTGTATAACCAGAAAGCTGAGTAGAAAGATTAGTCAGGTAAGTTCTGGCTGCTGCAAAATCAATTGGATTTCCTTGATGAACATCGCCATTATTGATGCTAACAAGATAAATTGGAAGGTTAGATGAACTTCCATAAACCACATTACCACTATAAACAGCGCCACTGTGGTAGGTTAGATTTTCACCAACTATCAAAACATCTTCTGCGCCATTGGAGTTAGTAAGTTTATCACCAACACTATAGCAACCTAATTCAGCGCTTCTTCCAACTGCCATCTTACCTTCGGTATCTGATGATGGTTGGTTAATATCATAAAGAACAAAAACATTGTAACCTTTTGCAAGACCTAAATCGAAATTACTGTTGTTCATCTGGTTTACGTTAACTTTTACTGTTATACTTAAAACTGCACTAGCACCATTTGCTAATGAACCAACAATCCATTTTCCAGTTGTGTTATCATAAGAACCGTTTGTAGAAGATGAACTAATATAATCTAAACCAGAAGGAAGAACATCTTTTACTTCAACATTATCAGCATCCTTTGCACCTTTATTAATTACTGTTATTGTGTAAGTAATGTTGTCACCATTTTTGGGGTTTTCATCACTTACAGTTTTTGTTAATTCTAAATCTGCATTATCGCAAGCTGGGGCAGAGCATACATTGGGATTCCAATAGTAATCAAACCCTTCTCCATTGTGAATTACATTTCCATTACAATCAAGAACATTTACACCAAAGTGAATTTCTACGATTTGATCAGTACATCTAACACCAGGCCAAATTCCATTGATAGTAAAATCTGTGCTGCCGGTTATATCCTGGTTAATATAATGTGTGCTGTTATCAACGCTGCCATCATTTGGTTGAACAATATTCCAGGCTAATTGTAATCTTGCACTACTTGGATTTGGAGTAAGATCAACGTGTCCGGTAACTGAAGCCGCTTGAGAATTCAACCAACAAACAGCCATAGAGTTGTTTTGGGCACCTACAACTGTAAAGAAAGCTGACCAATTAGTAACACAACCAGTTTCTTTCTTATAAATACCAGCGTCCCAGGTTAAATCGTTTTCACCAGCTTCTAAATTTGTGCATACTGTCATTCCAGTGTTGATGTCAACATCAGAATCAATTGCATCGTTAATACCAGCATCTTTCTGTGTAAATAAATATCCGGTAGGTAATACAAATTGAATTTTGTAATCACCGGAGACAAGATCACTAAATAAATATAAACCATTATTGTCTGTTGTTGCTTCTGCTAATAATTCATTGTTGCAATTAAAAAGACTAACTAATACTCCAGGAACTCCTAATTCACCTTCATCCTGAACGCCATTTTTGTTTTTATCTTCCCAAAGTCTATCACCGAGTGAACCTTTAGGAGCAGGTAGAACGTATATTCCAGCGTCCCAGGTTAAATCATTGGTAGCAATTGGTAAAGTAATACAGGTTGTTGTTCCGTCGGTAAGTTCAACATCAGAGTCAAGTGCATCGTTACCAACATCTTTTAATGTAAATGCATAACCGTTTGGTAATACAACTTGTACTTTGTAGCTGCCAGCTGTTAGATCACTAAATAAATATAAACCATTGTTGTCTGTTGTTGTGGTTTTTAGAACTGTTCCGTTGCAATCAAGCAATTTAACAGTTACACCACCAACACCAGTTTCATTATTATCTTGAATTCCATTTTTATTAACATCGTTCCATACTTTATCGCCTAAAGAACTCTTGCAATTTACAGTTAATGTAGCACTGCTCTGGAATGTTACATATGCAGATCCATTGCTTGGATGACCTTCTATGGTTGCAGTGTTTACCAACTGACCACAGTTGTTTTCTGTAACTGTATAGGTTTGGGTATAAGTTTGAGTTTGACCAGGATTGATCAAATCAAAATGTTTAATACTATGATTACCTGATGGATTTAATAAAGCATCAAATAAATCAGCGCCGCCTGCGTGTGCAACATCGCCACAATTGCTTACTGTAAATGTATAGGTAACTACATCACCCGGTTTGGCAGTTGTAGGTGCAACTGATTTTTCCATACTGATGCAAGTCTTATAAAATCCGAAATCAATTGTAATATTATTTGAACAATTTACCGTAACTGAAGCAGAATGTGTAGTAAGATCACCATCACTGTCTTTCGTATCATCGCCTTGATCTTTTTTACTTGCGTACCATTTTGTTTGATCAGTATTGAAGAATAAACCACCAGAAACAAAGTTGCTTGCTGCAATCCGTACAGTATAAGTTCCGTTTACAACATCTGTAAATGAATATTTTCCATTTACATCTGTGGTAACAGTTTGAAGAACTTGATTGCTGTTATTAACTAATTCAACTTGAACGCCTTGGATGCCAGGTTCGTTTGCATCTTGTTTTCCATCATAATTCAAATCGTGCCATACAAAATCGCCGATTGAGCTTTTGCAAACTACCGGTGGGCAAGCCAAATATCCTTTATCAACTGTTCCATTATCAAAATTTTCGTTCATTGCAGTTGCAGCATCATTTAATTGACTTAACGTATAACCACCAAGACTTCCGCCGCCTATTGCTGTATTTGCAATTGCTAAAAATTCATTTACAGTCTTACCTGCAAGAGTACCGGAACTTATAACTAAGTCGCCAAGGTGAGTGCTTTTTATTCCAAATGCACCAACCTTATCAAATTCTACACTTAATGTTAATGCTACTAATTGTCCTGCAAGAACAGTAATCTTTGAAGTTGGGTTATTATAATTTTGAGTTAAAGCATCCGCTGTTCCACCTTGTGGTATGAATCCTTGTACTGCTGATGAGCTTGTTAGAGTTATTTTATAAATTCCACCAATAACAAGTCCATTTGGAAAAGCTGATGGAAAATATTGTTCTCTTATATGTCCAGGTGTACTGTTTGGTTTGCTTCCCCAACCACCCTGGGTATAAGTTGTATAACCTTTTAAATCGCAATCTCCTTCATTCCAATTTGCGCTACCTTTTACTATTCTTGTAACTGTTGTTGGAGTTGCTAAAACTAATTTTTGATAAATATCAGGAGCCGCAATGTGAAAATAACGTGTACCTTGAGGAATTATTGCGTTAGCTGTTGCAGTAATTTCTGATGTTAAACTATTTCCCATTGCAAGGCTTACTAATGTAGTCATTCCTGCAGCATCGGTTTGTAAAGATGAAGTGCTTAATGATCCGGTAGAAGCTGTAAAATTGATTGTTAAAGCGTTAACAGGAGCTCCGGTTTCATCATAAGCAGCTGCGTTAAATTTTGCTGCATTACCTACAAGGTTGTTTTGATTTGGAGGTAATATTTGTAAAGTTTCAACTGGTTTAGTTGTACCAGCATTTGCTACTGCATCTGCAATAATTACTAAAGCTCTTGCTTTTATAACTGCGTCATTAACCGTATTTGCATCTACCCCGTCCATAAAATGCCAAATAGCAACCTGAAGTGCTGCGGCTTCTTTTTTTACATCTGCTCCAGAAGGAACTGACTTATATGGATAATAATTGTTAAGTATATAAGTAACTTCTGAAGGAGTGAAACCTGCATCAGTATAAGGATTAGGATCACTTGGTGAGTCCCACTTAATATGATGTTGAATATCAATACAGTAAAAACTTGCTGAAACACCATTTATTGTACCAGCAAAAGTACCTGCGTAAACATGCAGGCTGCTATTATCATAAGGATTAGTAAAAGTTATATCACTAACCTGATCTGTACCGGTTACTTTAGCTGTGCTTGTACCTAATAACTGGTTGCCAGAGTTGTTAAACCTGGTAGGAAAATTTGTTGAAACATTTTTGTTTCCACCAACTACAGGTTCATAAGCAGATGTAACCTGTACACCTAAAAACAAAAAGATGATAGAGAAAAGCACCATCAAATTTGTAAGTCGATTTTTCATAATGAGTCCCTTTGTTGAAAAAAAAATTATTTATTTATTTTGCTGGAATTAACTCAGTTCTCGTACCAAGGCTGTTTTGTGCAAATTCAGAAGAATTTCTAACTTTTATTAATTCGTACCTGTTGCAAAATGGGACAATTAAAGGCTGTTTTCAAAAGTTAAGACAGCTAAATCGTGTTCTTTTTTAGTAAAGAAACTGAAGGTTATTATGTTTGAAATGAAGTTTTTTTTGTTATTTTTATAGAAAAAAATTGGATAAAATATGAATATTGATGTATTGGTTTTTTGCGCCCATCCTGATGATGCTGAAATATCAATGGGTGGAACAATTGCAAAACTATCTAAAAATAATTTGAAGATAGGAATTATTGATTTAACTCAGGGTGAGTTGGGAACCCGTGGTAATGCTGAAACCAGACAAAAGGAAGCATTCGTTGCGGCAGGAATTCTAAAGGTTGCTTTCAGAGAAAATTTTGGACTGCCTGATGGCAACATACAGGTAAATAATGAAAATGTTCTGAAACTGATAAAAGCAATTCGAAAATATAAACCAAAAATAATTTTTGCTCCTTATTATAATGATCGCCATCCTGACCATATGGACACAAGTAATTTAGTTAAGCGTGCTTATTTTGCATGTGGACTTCCTAAAATAAAAACTTTTGAAAAAGAAAAACCGCAGGAAGCATATCGCCCGAAAAAACTTTTTTACTTTATGCACTTCTACCGTTTTAATCCATCTTTTATTATTGATATCAGCGATACTTTTGAAAATAAAATGCAAGCTATTACAGCTTATTCAACTCAATTTTTTAATCCTAAAAGTGTTGAACCTGAAACGTTTATTAGTCAGCCAAATTTTTTAAAGTTCATAGAATCAAGAGCACAGGTTTATGGATTTAGAATTGGTAAAACTTATGGTGAACCATTTTTTTGCGAGGAAGATATTGAGTTGGATTTAATCAATATGCTTCATAATAAAAATCCAAAATAAGAAAGGTAAAAAGTGAAAACTGGATTTATTGGTACTGGTTTAATGGGCAATCCAATGGCTGAAAAGCTTCTTTCGGTTGGTAATGAATTGTTGGTTTACAACAGGACTATTGAAAAAACTAGTAATCTAAAAATAAAAGGGGCTCAAATTTGTTCTACTCCGGCTGAAGTAATTCTAAAAGCGGATATTATCTTTTTAATGCTTGCAGATGGGAAAGCGATTGAGGATGTATTAAAATCGATTTTATCCTTTGGTGGAAAAACAATTATTCAGATGAGCACAGTTTCACCGGAAGAAAATAAATTATTTGCAAAAAAAGTTATAACATCTGGCGGAGATTTTCTTGAAGCGCCAGTTTTAGGTAGTATACAGCAGGTTAAAGAAAGCAAATTATTTGTTATGGTTGGCAGTACTAAAGCATTGTATGAAAAACATTCTGCTACTCTTCAGATTTTTGGAGAATCAATCTACATCGGTGAAGTTGGTAAAGCTTCTGCATTAAAACTTGCTTTTAACCAACTAATTGCTTCTTTAACCGCTTCTTTTTCTATAAGCCTTGGAATTGTACAGAAAGAAAAAATTGATGTTGAACTCTTTATGGGAATATTAAAAAGAAGCGCTCTGATGGCTCCTACTTTTGAAAAGAAACTTGATAATATGCTTACAAGAAATTTTGATGCTACAAACTTTCCAACCAAACATCTCTTAAAGGATGTGAACTTAGTTATTGATGAAGCTAAGAAATTGGAAATTAATACCAGTAGCTTGGAAGGAGTCCAAAAAATACTTGAACACGCAATTAAAATGGGATTATCCGAGAAAGATTATTCATCTTTATATAATGCTGTTGTATCCTAAGTTAGTTTGATGCATCATATTTTTAATTAATTTTAAGGAGAATAGTTATGAATTATTACAACACTAAAATTGTAAAATTATCTTTTGAAGATGCAATTGTAAAAGTAACCGAAGAGCTTAAAAAGGAAGGCTTTGGTGTGCTTACTGAAATTGATGTTAAAGAAACATTGAAGAAAAAACTTGATGTTGATTTTAGAAAATACAAAATACTTGGTGCCTGCAATCCGCCATTTGCTTACCAGGCTATTATGGCAGAAGATAAAATCGGAACTCTGCTTCCCTGTAATATTATTGTTCAGGAAACTATAGATGGAAAAGTTGAAGTTTCAGCAGTCAATCCTTTGGTTTCTATGCAGGCAGTAAAAAATCCTGGTTTAGAATCTGTTGCTTCTCAAGTATCTGAGAAACTTATAAAAGTTTTAGAAGCAGTGTAGATTTTAAACTCGCATTTATCGGTATGAATTTTCTGTTTTAAGTAAACAAATTAAGGGTTCAACAAGATTTTTTCAGCTTGATTTTATTCCAGTATTTAAGGAATCATAATATTCCTAATTTCTGTTATCGCATGCACACATAAAGAGTATTTAGCCTCATATTTTATTTCTAATGTGAATTAGTCTCAAAAATTTTAACAAAATTATAAATCAATCCAATTTTTTAAACGTCTAAAGAATCAACAAGAAATAAGAACTTAGAACTACGAGTGAAGAGTGAAGAGTGAAGAATGTAGAATGTAGAATGTAGAATGAAGAATGAAAAAAAATAACAAAAAATTTAACATTAGAGCTATTAAAGCAATTTATAGTTAATTAAATTGTCGTTTGAATTCTAAACTCATCGTTCTCAGTTCTCCACTCATCAAAGGAGTATTGGATGTTTGAAAGTGATTTGAAAACCGAAATAGTTACAAGTAATTCGATGGAAAGGATTGTTCAGCAATCTGTTTTGCAATTCAATAAAATGTGGTATCAAAGCAGTGTTAAAGCTCCGCAGATAGGAATTACTTATTCAATATTAGGAAAACTAAAACGGGAAAGACAAGTAAAACGTTTTTTCAAACTTTTAGAAAAGGAAATAAAAAAGAATTCGAATAATGAAATTGACTTATTGAATAAGTCGGCACTAAATCCTGCTATTAAAAAACTTTTAAGTACAACATTTGATTTTGAAGATGAGCAGGTTGGCCTTTTGTTTAAGAATAATTTTTTAGAAGTTACCAGACAATTTATTAAAACGGCAAAAAGTTTTGATCATTCAATAAGTACTAAAGACATATTCCAGGCTTGCCGTAATGTTTGGACAATGAATTGCCTTCAGTTGATGCTTGGACTGCGGGTTGAGTTGACACCATCGATTTTTGCTTATAGTATGCTTTACCCTTATACCGATAATTACATTGATGACCCGGATATAACACGCGAAAATAAAATATACTTCAATCAACGACTTTCAAACAGGTTGGCAGGCGAAGCACTTGATCCAATTGATTTTCACGAACAAAAAATTTATGAACTTATTGGAATGATAGAAATTCAATATGATCGCTATCTTTATCCAAATGTTTACGATAGTTTGATTTCTATTCATAAAGCGCAAATGAAAAGCCTTGCTTTGCTGGATTCAGATACTCATCTTTCCGAAGACGAACTATTGAACATTAGCATTGAAAAGGGAGGCACATCGGTTCTTGCAGATGGTTATCTTGTAGCAGGAACTTTAAATGATGCACAACGATTGTTTATGTTTGGTTACGGTGCTTTCCTTCAACTTGTTGATGATTTGCAGGATGTAAAGCAGGATCTTGAGTGCGGGCTCAAAACAATTTTTACTCGGGCAGCAAAAAAAAATCCTTTAGATGTTTATGCAAACCAAACTTACAATTTTGGTGATGAAATAATTTCCTATTGTGATTCTATTATTCCAAAACACCTAAACACAATCAAAGGATTAATGAATAAGAGTGATCAGATTCTGATGACTGAAACTATTGGACTTTCATTCATTTATTATTCGAAAAATTATTTTAAGCAGATTGAAACTTACTCACCGTTCCGTTTTTCCTTTTTGAAAAATGAGCAGGATAAATATCCATACTACCAAAAACTCTTTACACAGTTATCCGAAAAATGTTTATAATAGAATTAAGTGGGTTAGGTTAACACCTTTTCTGTTCAATAAAAGTTGAAGGTGAACTTGCTTGACTTTCCTGCCGAAATTGAAGTTATGATTTGATAATGAGTTTCTATAAATTTGCAAAAAATAGGTTGGTATTCTTACGAACATTTTCCTGTTTAAAAAACTATCCTTACATTCGTTTATTAATATTACATAAATCATTTAGGAAGCAAATATGACAAAGAAAAACAAAAAAAAGCAGAACAAGAAAGAGCTTGAAATTTTAAATAACTCTGCCGCGGAGAAAGTTGAAAAGGATAAACCGGCAAAAATCATTAAGAAAAAGGAATCAAATAAATTTTCAAAAAAGGTTTATGAAAAAGAATACGCTAAATTAAGTATTGAACTTGTAAAATTGCAGGAATGGATAAAAACAAAAGGATTGAAAATAGTAGTAATCTTTGAAGGCAGAGATGCGGCTGGAAAAGGTGGCACAATAAAAAGTATAACTCAATCTCTTAATCCCCGTATTTGCCGTGTGGTTGCGCTTGGAACTCCAACAGACCGCGAAAAAACCCAGTGGTATTTTCAAAGATATGTTCAACATCTTCCTGCTTCGGGGGAAATGGTTTTATTAGATAGAAGCTGGTATAATCGCGCTGGTGTAGAACACGTTATGGGATTTTGTACAGAAGCGGAGTACCAGGAATTTTTAAGATCTTGTCCTGAGTTTGAAAGAATGCTTATGCGCGCAGGAATTATATTAATTAAATATTGGTTTTCTGTAAGCGATGAAGAACAGGAGAAAAGATTTCAAAAAAGAATTAATGACCCTACAAAACAATGGAAACTTAGCCCAATGGATCTTCAGTCCAGAGCAAAATGGGTTGAATATTCCAAAGCAAAAGATGAGATGTTTGCTTTTACAGATTTTAAGCAAGCGCCCTGGTATGTAGTAAATGCTGATGATAAAATGCGGGCAAGATTGAATTGCATTTCTCATTTATTAAGTTTGATACCATATAAAGAAATACAAAATGAAATCATCAAATTGCCACCAAGACAAAAAGAAGCTGGTTATGTTCGTCCACCAATTTCGGATCAGACTTTTGTGCCTGAGAAATATTGATAAAATTTATTCCAATTATTTTCTAATCGGTTTAATCCATTTGGTTTCAAATGCAAATGACAAAAATCTTTTTAAAGAAAAATGAAGACCGACGAATCCGCCAGGGACATCTCTGGATTTTCAGCAATGAAATAAATGAAATTGATGGTGAGGTTCAATCAGGCGATTTAGTTGAACTTAATGACAACCAGAAAAATTATTTGGGGCAAGGTTTTTATAATAAAAACTCACTTATTGCCTTACGACTTTTATCCCGAAATAAGGAATCAGACTTAAGAAAAATTTTTCTACAGAAAATTCTACAGGCAAACGAATTAAGAAAACAATTCTATCTTAACCGCAATTCATACCGTATGGTTTTTGGTGAAAGTGATTTTTTGCCTGGACTTATTATAGATAAATTTAATGAGACTTTCGTTCTTCAGGTTCATTCTGTCGGAATGGAAAAGAATATTGAATTGATCATCCAGATATTAAAAGAAGAATTAAAGGCAAAAAATATATTCACTAAAAACGAGGAATACTTCCGTAAACTGGAAGGACTACCAGAAGATGATCAAATCTATTTTGGGAATAAATCAATAGAAATTGTTGATGATGGATTAATTAAATATAAAATTGATTTTGAAAAATCGCAGAAGACTGGTTTCTACTTCGACCAATCAGACAATAGATTTTTTATCCAAAGATTGTGCAATGGAAAAAAAATTCTTGATGCTTTCTGCAATTCGGGAGGATTTGGATTGCATGCTGCCAATGCGGGAGCTTCCGAAATTACATTTGTGGATAGCTCTTCAACAGAAATTGAAAGCGCTAAAACAAATTTTGAACTAAATAATTTTACAGCTCAATCGGAATTTATTGTTTCAGATGTATTTGATTATTTACAAAAATGTATTGCTGCAAATAAGCAATTTGATGTTGCAATTATTGATCCGCCGGCATTCGCAAAAAATAAAAAAAGTTTACCAACAGCACGGAAAGGATATGAGAAATTAAATCGCCTGGCAATTCAATCGGTTAATAATAATGGATTCCTGGTTTCTTCATCTTGCTCTTATCATTTAACGAAAGATGAATTCCTTCAAATAATTAATACTGCTGCGGTAAAAGCTGGAAGAACAATTCAACTGGTTTATTTTAATAATGCTTCCTTAGACCATCCTCAAAATCCTGCAATGGAAGAAACGGTATATCTAAAGTTTGCTGTGTTCAGAGTTTTGGAATGAATTAGTGAAAGAAAGTCTAATTTATATAGTTGATTGTTTTAGAAAATGCTAGTAGTTTTCAAAAGGAAGTATGCCTAACAAATAAAAAAGAAGAAATGACACTTACTAAAACTAAGAAACATATTTTAATAGAACGTACCGAGTGGGAAAAGATGAAGAAAAATCCAGCTTTAAGTGAAACCATAGAATTGCTTGAGGATATCTCCGATCTTGAAAAAGCAAAAAAAGTACGAGGCAAAAGTTTTTCCATTGAACAATATTTAAAAAAGCGTGGCTTATAAAATAATAATTAAACCGTCAGCTATTAAAGACCTGGATATTCTCCCCGATGTTGAATTAAACAAAATTCTAACCCGCATCAATCAGCTTAAAGAAGAACCGCGCCCAATTGGTATTCAGAAACTTACAGATAAAGAAGGTTATCGTATTCGTTCAGGTAATTATCGTGTGCTTTTTGAAATAAATGATAAGCTGAAATCCGTCTTGATTTACAGGATAAAACACAGGAAAGATATTTATAAATAAATTCTTTTTCTTCAACTGCTTGCATCATATTTACTTTTCATCTCTTCAATTATCATAACCGTTTCCACACTTACTTTACAAACACGCTTTAGCAAATCGATTACGCGCTCTTTGTAAGCAGCAAACTTGTAAGTGTTAAATTTGGCGCGCACAGTTGGATCTTTAATTTTCTTTCTCTTCTTTTCTTCCGTTATTCTTAAACGGTATGGAGTAATTTAAGTAGGATAATATTTTTCTTTTTCACCTTAAGAAAAATTTTAATAATTTCATTTTTGAAATTCCTTCTTTACACAATTTTTGTTGTGAAATTATGCTACTCAAAATAAAGGTGTAAAAATGTTATTGATTAAAAAAGTAATTTGGATTTTTGGTTTCCTCTCCTTCCACTTTTCAATTCAACTTTACTCACAGGATATCCAGCGCTACAGGGATGATGCTAAGGGAGACCTCCAATATCGCAGACAGGGAATTATGGATGGTAACCTTGTCAGAACTCTCTTTGATAATTGCGGTATGATTGGACAATGGCCAAACCAACCATCAGGCGAATGGCCTAAAGCAAGCGGACACTCATATCTTGATGGTCTTTGTGTTCTTATTGCATCTGAAGTAAAAGCACCAGGGAATGAACAAATTATTCATCCGTTGGAAACATATTACAGGGAATGGGTTGATAAAGATCCTGTAACCGGAGCATTGTGGACTTTAACTCCGGTACCAGGATACGCAAATCCAAATTCACAAACACCTGCCATTAGCGCCGATCCAAATAGTTGGCCTTCCGAATGGCCAGCCGCATTAGGCTTAGGTTCTGATTGGAATGGAAGCTGGTATGGTTATTTTGGCAAAAATATTCTCAACGCCGATTTAGAAACTTTCTATGTAATGGATGATTCAAAAGATTATGAATGGACGCGGCAGCCTTACAATTTTTTTCCAATAGCCTCTGATTTGGCAAGAGGTGGGCTGGGACTAAGAGTTGAAGTAAGAGGCTTTCAATGGTCTAATCCTTTAACGGCGGATGTTATTTTTTGGCAATATGATGTAACTAATATTTCAGATAATGATTACGATAATACTTGTTTCGGCATTTTTACAGATCCAGGTGTGGGCGGCATTTATGATTCCGGAGATGATTGTGGTTCTTTTGATACAGAACTTGATTTGGTTTATGCATTTGATTCCAATGGTTTTGGAGTGCCAAATAATTGGAAAACAGGTTTAATTGGTTATGCTTATTTGGAAAGCCCAGGAAATCCATGGGATGGATTTGACAATGATGTAGATGGAATGATAGATGAAAGGCAAGATGATGGAATTGATAATGATAATGATTGGAAAGTTATCACAGATGATGTCGGTACAGATGGTCTCCCTAATACCTATGATTTCGGTGAAGGTGATGGTATGCCTTCAAATGGTGAACCCAATTTTGATAAAACAGATAAACATGAATCTGATCAGATTGGGTTAACGGCAGTTTCTATTTACCGTCTAGGTGATGGAGGTGTGGGTGGCGGATGGCCTAAAGACGATGAAACTATGTGGTTAAAAATGCAAGCAGGAACGTTTGATACTTCGTTGCAGAATTCAAATATCAGCATCGTTTTTTCTTCTGGTACTTTTCCGTTTAAACAAGGCAGCAGAGAAAAGTATTCGATGGCATTACTTTTTGGCGAAAACTTTGATGACCTTGCGTTAAATAAAAACAATGCGCAAAGTATTTATGATAGAAATTATAACTTTACTCCGGATTCTACCACAAATGTTAATGAGGAATCTTCAAACAATTGCAATAAATATTCTATACTACAGAATTATCCCAATCCTTTTAATCCAACAACAACAATAAACTATAATTTACAATCAGATGGAATTGTAACAGTAAAGATTTTCGATATGCTTGGAAGAGAAGTAAAAACTTTAGTTAATGATTATAAAAATGCTGGCAGTTACTCGGTTGTTTGGGATGGTAAAGATAATTATACCAATGAAGTTTGTTCTGGGATTTACTTTTATGATATCAAATTTGGAGATAATGTGATAACCAAGAAGATGATTCTAATTAGATAGAGATAAGTCTTATCCCAGGCGGGGCGTAATGTTCCGCCTGCCAGATTATTATTAATTCCAGTTCATCAACTACTGGTAATTCCTTATTAATTTTGCATCGTTTTTATCCGCCACCCAAAAATATAAAGTTCGATTCTTGTAAAAGTATTATTTCATCTATATTTTTTGAAACCATTTCTTACGGGTAGTTGTACAAAAGAAGTAATTTTATAAAATTCAAAGCGAGGTTAACATTTTGGATATTACAGCTTTAAATGAAAAAATAAAAAACGAAAGTGCTTTCGTCGATTTACTGATGAATGAAATTGGCAAAGTGATAGTTGGGCAAAAGGCTATGGTTGAACGACTTGTTGTTGGTTTGCTTGCCAATGGACATATTCTTCTGGAAGGTGTGCCTGGATTAGCTAAGACGCTTGCAATAAAATCGCTGGCTGCGGCAATGAAAGCTAAGTTCCAGCGAATTCAATTCACTCCCGATTTGCTGCCTGCAGATTTAATCGGTACAATGATTTACAACCAAAAGGATGGAAATTTCTTTATTAAGAAAGGCCCGATCTTCGCAAATTTTATTCTTGCTGATGAAATAAATCGTGCCCCGGCAAAAGTGCAAAGCGCTTTGCTGGAAGCAATGCAGGAAAGACAGATTACAATTAGTGAAAGTACTTTTAAATTAGAAGAGCCATTTCTTGTTCTTGCAACACAAAATCCAATCGAGCAGGAAGGTACCTACCCATTGCCAGAAGCGCAGGTTGATAGGTTTATGTTGAAGATAAAAATCACTTATCCTTCGCGCGAAGAAGAGTTGAAGATAATGAAGCAGAATGTAGAGAATTTATCCAATGATATAATCCAGCCGGTTATTACTCCACAGGATATTCTTAAAGCCAGAAATTTGGTGCAGGAGATTTATGTTGATGAGAAAATTGATCGCTATATACTTGATATTGTTTTTGCAACAAGGAATCCAAAGGAATACGGGCTTCCGAATTTGACAGATTTAATTTCTTACGGTGCTTCACCGCGTGCATCTATAAATCTGGCACTTGGAGCGCGTGCAATGGCGTTTATTAAAAGAAGGGGTTATGTAATTCCGGAAGATGTCCGTAATATTTGTTATGATGTTCTTCGTCATCGTGTGGCTGTAACTTATGAAGCGGAAGCAGAAGAAATTACTTCGGAAACAATCATCCAGGAAATTTTGAATAAAATTGAAGTGCCTTAGCCCCTAAATCCCCCCAAGGGGGACTTTAGAAGAACAAGTATGAGTTATTATGAAAACGATTATTGAATATATTATTGAATTCAATTCCCTCTCCCTTGGGGAGAGGGTTGGGTGTGGGCTTTTATGTTAACCAAAGAATTACTTAAACAAGTCCGTCAAATTGAAATAAAGACCAAAGGCGTTGTTAACCAGGTCTTCACTGGCGAATACCATTCTGTATTCAAAGGAAGAGGAATGGAGTTTTCTGAAGTGCGCGAATATCAATTCGGTGACGACATAAGGAATATAGACTGGAACGTTACAGCACGGTTTGGTCATCCTTATATAAAAATATTTGAAGAAGAACGGGAACTTACTGTAATGCTTCTGGTTGATTTGAGTGGGTCATTAGGATTTGGAAGTGTTGAAAAAACAAAACAGCAAATTGCAGCAGAATTAAGCGCTGTATTAGCTTTTTCTGCTATGAAGAATAATGATAAAGTTGGATTAATTTTATTCAGTGATAGAATAGAACGTTTCGTTCCGCCCAGAAAAGGAAGAACCCACGTTCTTAGAATAATCCGGGAGGTTCTTTCTTTTGAACCTGATGGGAAAGAAACCAATATTAAAGCTGCACTTGAGTATATGAACAATGCCATCAAGAAAAGAAGTATTGTTTTTTTAATTTCGGATTTTATGGACTCCGGCTATGAAAGAATTTTGAGAATAGTTGGAAAGAAACATGACTTTATAGGCGTGGTTTTAACTGATGATAAAGAAAATTTAATCCCTAAAGTTGGTCTGATTAAAATCCAGGACGCTGAAACCGGCGAAGAAAGATACATCGATACTTCCGATAAAGTTTTTCAAAAGTGGTTTGTTAGAAACCGGCTTGAAAATTTTGAACAAAGAAAATCATTGTTTATTAAGAGCCGGCTGGATTCAATTAGTATTAATACAAATAAATCTTACATAAAACCTTTAATTGATTTCTTCCGATTACGCGAGAGACGATGGTAAAAAAAGTATTATTAGCAATATTTGTAATAGGTTTTACATTCATTTCTGTTAAAGCGCAGAGTGTTTCTGTTAAAGCTTCGGTAGATTCTTCACGCTATCTTGTTGGTGATTTTATAAATTATTCCATCATAATAAATCATCCAAAAGATGTTAGCGTAAATTCTCCATCTATTAAGGATAGCTTAAAAGGAATTGATTTAATAAAAATTGAACCGGTTGCAACAGAAGAAAAAGATGGGAGCGTAACTTCTACATTTAAATTTATTTTAGCTAAATACGATTCCGGAGATGTTCATATTCCAGCTATACCAATAATCTATAATCGGAAAGGGAATCAAGCTAAAGAAACTACATTAACCAACACGGTTTATCTTACAGTAAGTACATTAAATGTTAATCCACAAAGTGATATTAAGGATGTGAAAGAACCGATCAAGATTCCTTTGGATTGGCGATTAATTTTGATGTGGAGTTTAATTGCTCTGGTTATTATTGCTGCTGGAGTTTATGGATTTTTATATTATAGGAAGAAACGATTACAAAAACTTGGAATAATTGAAGAGATAAAAAGAGAACCGTACGAAATTGCTTTGGAAGAACTTAAATTGCTTGAAGAAAAAAAACTCTGGCAGCAAGGCAGGATAAAAGAATATCACACTGAGGTTACTGGAATCATCCGCAAATATTTTGAAGGAAGATTCCTTGTTCCTGCTTTAGAAATTACAACAGACGAATTGTTAAATGGACTTAATGGGGTGGCAGATGCTGAATCAATTACAAAAATCACTTCTGATTTTTTGAACAATGCTGACTTAGTTAAATTTGCAAAGTTTGTACCGATGAATGATGTTAATGAAGAGATGCTGAAGCAAGCTTATCAAATAGTAAACGATACAATGCACAAAACAGAAGATAACATGCAAATTGAGTCGGAGGTAGTTGATGTTCACTGACACTCACTTTGCTTATTCATGGATGTTTTATTTTCTTCTGCTCCTTCCACTGCTAGCTTTTTGGTATTGGAAAACTGGCAGGAATAAATCAACCTCAGTAACTTTTTCATCATTAAAAATCTTAAAGGGATTTCCACCAACTCTGCGGGAGCGGTTACGACATTTAATTTTTGTTCTTCGATTGCTCGCTTTAGCTTTTTTAATCGTTGCTATGGCAAGACCACAAAGTTTTTCTTCGGGCGAAAATATTTATACAGAGGGAATTGATATTGCAATGCTGCTTGATATTTCCAGCAGTATGCTCGCAGAAGATTTTCATCCTAACAGGATTGGCGCTGCAAAAAATGTAATTGATGATTTCATACAGGGCAGGGTTAGTGATAAAATCGGATTGGTAATTTTTGCCCGTGAGAGTTTTACTCAATGCCCACTTACAATCGACTACCCTGTGCTTAGGGGATTGTTGAAAGATATTAAAAGCGGTATGATTGAAGATGGAACAGCTATTGGGAACGCAATTGCAAACGGTGTTAACAGGTTAAAGGATAGTAAGGCTAAAAGCAAAGTAATCATTCTTTTAACAGATGGCGTGAACAACGCTGGTGAAGTGGATCCGTTAACAGCAGCACAAATTGCCAAAACTTTTGGAATACGTGTATACGCAATCGGTGTGGGAACAATTGGTGAAGCGCCATATCCTTTCCAAACACCTTACGGAATTCGATATCAAATGGTTCCGGTTGAAATTGATGAAGGAGTTCTTAAACAAATTGCATCAATTACTAATGGAAAATATTTCCGTGCTACCAATAATAAAAAGCTTGAAGATATTTATAAAGAAATTGATAAGATGGAAAAAACAAAAGTTGAAATTACTTCATACAGAAATGCTAAAGAACTTTTTTATGGCTGGCTCGGTGCTGGTATATTTTTTCTTTTCCTGGAAATGGGATTATCGAGAACAGTTTTTAGAAAAATTCCATAGCTGACTTTATAATAATTTTTACATTAAGATATTTATTTAATCAAAATTAAGTTACCTAATGTTCAGATTTGCACATAGTGAGTATTTAAACCTTCTTTATTTAATTCCATTACTGGTGGTTTTTTACTGGTGGACTTACAGGAAGCAGAGCAAACTACTTGAGCTTTTTGCTAATAAGAAATTATTAAAAGTTCTTTCACCTGAAAGAAGTAGATCTAAATTTATTTTAAAGAGTGGATTAAATTTGTTCATAGCCACTTTATTAATTTTAGCATTGGCAAATCCACAAATTGGTATAAGGTACGAAGAAGTTAAACAGGCTGGAATAGATGTGTTTATTCTCCTTGATGTTTCCCTTAGTATGAAGGCAGAAGACATAAAACCAAACCGCCTTGATGTTGCAAAACAATCAATCTCAACTTTAATTCAAAAGTTAAGAGGTGATAGATTAGGTCTGATAGTTTTTTCCGGAGCTGCTTATGTTCAGTTTCCTTTAACAACTGATTATGCGGCGGCCAATCTGCTTTTAAATGCAACAAGTTTCAACACCGTACCTCAACCCGGCACAGCTATAGCCGAAGCTATTAAGTCGGCGGTCAGATCTTTCAAGGAGGATGTTAAAACTCAAAAGGTAATTATTATTATAACTGATGGCGAGGATCACGAGGGAGACATAACCGGTGCAGTTAATGAGGCTGGAGATAAAGGAATAAAAATTTATACAATCGGGATGGGCTCGCCGCAGGGTGTTCCGATTCCAATTGGTAATCAACAAGGTCAGCCTGCTTATAAGACTGATGAACAAGGGAATATAGTTCTTACAAAGTTAGATGAACTAACTCTTCAGCAAATTGCAAACGATGGTAAAGGAAAATATTATCGCGGTTCAAGTAGTGGTAATGAATTAGATCAAATCTACAATGAGCTTTCCAAAATTGAAAAGACAGAATATGGAACTGCAAAAGTTACAGATTATGAAGATCGATTTTATTACTTGCTTGCTGCAGCTATAATCCTGTTAATGATTGAATTCTTTATTTCAGAAAAAAGATCTGCTCGATGGGCAAAGTTTAGTAAAAAAGTTGGAATTGAATCTTAAAAAAATCAGTTGAAGTTGATATGAATAATGCAATGAAAAATAGAATTTACGCAATCGGCTTGTTGTTAATAATCTTTGTGTTGTTTGCCAATGTTTCTTTTTCCCAAAGTTTAAGAAGTCTTGTTAACGATGGTGTGGAAAAATATAAAGATAAAAAATTTCCGGATTCTGAAGTCAATTTTAAAAAAGGATTAGAGAAAGCACCGGATAACTTTAACGCAAAGTTTAATCTTGGCGATGCACTTTACAAACAACAGCGATACGATGAAGCAATTAAATCCTACCAGCAGGCGTTGCAAATGTCCAAAGATAATGAGTCTAAAGCAAAAACTTTTCATAACATTGGAAACTCATTACTAAAATCGGAAAAGGTACAGGAAAGTGTTGATGCCTATAAAAATTCATTGAAGCTGAATCCCAAGGATGAAGAAACTAAGTATAATCTTTCTTATGCGTTGAATAAGTTAAAACAACAAAAAGAAAATAAACAACAGGATAAGAATAAAGACAAGAACGATAAGAAGGATCAAAACAAAAACCAGAAAGATCAGGATAAACAGGACCAGAATAAGGACAAAAAAGATCAGCAGAATCAAAATCAGAATAAGGACCAACAATCCCAACAGGATAATACTAAGCAGCAGGATAAACAAAATCAGCAGGCAAAGCAGGATAAGAATAAAATGTCTAAGGAAGAAGCACAGCGCATTCTTAATGCACTAAAAAATAATGAACAGGATTTGCAAAAGAAACTTAGGAAGTTTGCAGGAAAGCGGGTAGCAACTTCTAAAGACTGGTAAAAAGATGGAATATTTACAATTAAACTATACTTTGAAAGAGGCTGGTATAAAGGTATAGGGGTATAAAGGTATAGGAGTAAAAGGTATAGGAGTATAAAGTACGTAGAGATCTTTCCAATATACCCATATACCCTTATACCCTTATACCTATATCCCAGAAACCACTTTCTTTTTAGTATAGTTTAATTTTTGCTTTGTAAATGAAAACTATTTTACTTCAAGTATATATTAGAATTACGTTTCTTATATTTGGACTGAACCTTAATTGAATCTTTGGTATGATAGAAAAGAAAAAAATATTTTTTATAATTTTAATAACGTTTATAATAAACTACAATCTGGCGGCACAATCATTTACGGCTTCAGTAAACAGTACGTCTGTGGGATCGAATGAACCTTTCGAAATTTCTTTCCAGTTTAATGGAGACGAAATTAACAGTCTTAGAAATTTCCATGCACCGGATTTTATGAATTTCAAGGTTATCTCCGGACCAAACCAATCTACAAGCATGCAGATAATTAATGGTTCAGTTTCTGCTTCTTTAAGTTATTCATTTTACGTAACCGCTTCGGCTTTAGGTAATTTTACAATCGGTTCAGCATCTATCGATTACAAGGGAAAGACGTATAAGACAGAACCAATAAAAATAAATGTTATTAAAGGTACTGCACCTCAATCACAGCAACAGCAGAAACAACAACAAAACAATGCACAGGTAAATACAAAGAATATTGCCGAGAATGTTTTCATTAAAGCATTTGCGGATAGACAGAAAGTTTATAAAGGGGAGCAGGTTACAGTTACTTATAAACTTTACACACGGTTAGATATTTCTTCTCCGCAAATTTCAAAGTTACCGCAATACCAGGGTTTTTGGGCAGAAGAAATAGAATCGCCAAATAGAATTTTCTTTACAACTGAAGTTGTTAATGGAAAGCAATACAGAGTTGCAACTTTGAAAAAAGCTGCTTTGTTCCCCACCCAAACAGGGCAGCTATCAGTTACACCATTTGAACTTACGATTCCTGTGGTTATTCCAAAGCAGCGCCGGCGCGGTGATATTTTTGATGAGTTCTTTAATGATCCATTTTTTAACCAGGGACAAACAGTTGATTACAAAGCTACGTCAAACACTTTAAGAGTAGATGTTCTGCCTCTTCCATCTTCAAATATCCCGGCTTCTTTCCACGGTGCAGTAGGCGATTTTTCATTCAAAGCTTCTGTTGATAAAAATAATGTTAAGATGAATGAACCTTTTACATTGAAATTATTTGTTTCCGGAACTGGAAACATTAGTCTGCTGGATTTACCAGAAATTACTTTGCCCGCCGGGCTTGAAAAGTATGAACCAAAAACCAATGATCAGATAAATAGAAGTGGTAGAATTTCCGGGCAGAAAGTTGTTGAGTATTTAATTGTACCACGGGCGATGGGTAAAAAGGAAATTGCACCGATTGAGTTTTCGTACTTCAACCCATCCAATAACAAATATTATACAGTAAGCTCTCAGACTTTTAATCTAAATGTTGAAAAGGGTGATGGAACTTACGGTGAGGGTGTGGCTGGATTCAATAAGGAGGATGTTAAACTTCTTGGCGAGGATATAAGATTTATAAAAACTACTTCTGATGATTTAGTAAAAAAAGGTGATTATACATATCTCAAATTTTGGTTCTGGGCAATTACATTGCTTCCATTAATTGCTTTTGTTGGCTTAATTGCATGGAAAAAGAGAGAAGATGAATTATCAGGTAATGTGCAATTGATGAAATTCCATCGGGCAGAAAAAATTGCACGGAATAGATTAAAAACAGCCAAGAAATCTTTTGATACACATAACCAGCAAGTTTTTTATTCCGATATTTCTCAGGCGCTATTCGGTTATCTTGAAGATAAATTGAAAATTCCCAAAGCTGATTTTTCAATTGATCGGGCAATTGAAGCTTTAAGAGATAATAATATTTCTGAAGAGTTTGTTGCAGAGGTGAGGAATTCAGTTGAGACTTGTGAATTTGCACGATTTGCTCCACAGAGCGATGGACAGGCTACGATGCAGGAAATGTATGAACGGGCTTCCAAAATTATTATTGAATTTGAAAAGAATCTTGTTACAAAGAATAAATTGAAATGAAAAAACTATTCATCTTCATATTATTAATTATTTCAATCCCATTATTAGCTAATGGTGAACCTGAAAGAATACTGGAAAAGGGAAATACCTTTTACCAGAACAATCAATTTGAACAAGCGATTGAAGTTTATGAAAAAATTTTGCATAACGGATACGAAAGTAAAAATCTTTATTATAATCTTGGCAATGCTAATTTTAGAATTGGCAGAATTGGCTATTCAATTCTGAATTATGAAAAAGCGCTTAAACTCTCACCAAATGATGAAGATATAAATTATAATCTAAAAATTGCTAATGCTCATACTGTTGATAAGATAGAAATGCTTCCAAAATTATTCTTTGTAAGATGGTGGGAATCGTTGGTAAATCTTTTCCCAATTAATGGCTGGTTGATAACAATCTATTTTATCTATTTGATTATTCTTTCTATCGCTGCGTTATATTTTTTTTCTAAAAGTTCCTTCATACAAAGATGGTCTTTTCTTACCGGTTCAATATTCGGAATTCTATTCTTATTATCATTGTTATTTTTCTTCCTTAAATTAAATCAGGATACAAACAGCAATTATGCAATTTTGATTGAATCAACAGTAACAGTTAAAACATCGCCGGATAATCAAAGTAATGATGCATTTATTATCCACGAAGGATTAAAAGTTAAAGTTGAAGATGAATTGAACAATTGGTATAAAGTGCGTCTTGCAGATGGAAAAATCGGTTGGTTACCAGAGGCGAATTTAAAAATAATTTAAGCGAGTGAAACTTTTCTTCCCTTCATCCTGTTGAATATTTACAACTGACTAAACGATAACAATTATTAAGGAAATAAATGAAAAATATATTTTTTGTTGCTGTACTTCTTTTATTAAGTGTAACTATTCTATCCAACGCCCAGGATAAAAAAATGATGGATATGAAAAAGAAAACTGGAAAAGAGGTATTAAAAAATAAAGAAGTAGTAAATTCAGATAACGCCAAAACAATTGATAAAAAAGGTAAAGTGGAAGAATCTGTTAAAATGGCTAATAATAAAGTTTGCCCGGTTTCCGGAGAAGAGCTTGAAAATAACGATGTAACTTACACATATAAGGGTGTAACTTATGGTCTTTGCTGCAAAAAATGCCTGGCAAAAGTAAAAAAGGATCCGGATAAATATTTATCAAAACTTTCAACTGATGGAAAAAGTTTATAGATGAACATATAATAAATCTAATTTATTTTATTCTAAGGTGGTTTAGTAACCACCTTTTTTTTGATTAATCATAAATGAGTCCACTCTAAAAAGCCGAAATACTCAAATTGTCATTCCCACGAAAGTGGGAATCTAAAACACGTAGAATTTTAAATAGATTCCCACTCCCGCCTTTCGCTGGCTGGTTCGTGGGAATGACAATTGGGCAATATTAGCTTTTTAAACCGGACTCATCTATGTAAATAAAAGTTTTATTAATTCATCCTTTGTAATATTTTCATTTATGGAAAGAGAATTAAGAATGTTGTTTAGAGTTCCAATTTTTAATTGATCGTGATTTGGAATTGTTATATGAAATTGTTCTGAACCAGACTGCTTAGTTAATCTAATGTGACTGCCTTTTTGTCGGGTTATAGAATATCCGATTTTTTCAAGTCTTTTTATTAAATCAACGGCGGAAACATCTCTTGGGATTTTCACGCTGCCATTACCTCTTCTTTAATGTAATGAAGCCTTATCAATTTTGGCATTTCTGAAATCTCGAAATGACAGGCAATTGCTTCCTTAATATTTTTTCTAAGTTCAACTAAATTCTCAGCCTCGGTAAAAATTGAATAACCTAAGGCTTTAGCTTCGTATCCACCTTCTAATGATTCTTCAATAATAAACATAATTTCATTATTCATACCTTTTTCCTGCTTTACTTTGTATAAAAATAAAAAATTATAGTTGCAAAGTAAATCATATTTAATAGCTATTTCATTAAAACCAACTTTGCGCTTTTCTCAATTACTATTTCAGTTTCGATTGATGATGCTGTAAGTTTATAAATATATATTCCACTTGAAACTTGTTCATCAGTGTTATTTCTTCCATCCCAAACAATTTCTTTATAACCAGCAGACTGATAACCAGATACTAATGTTTTAACTTCTCTTCCCAACAAGTCATAAATTCTCAATTCAACATTTGATGTATTTGGTAAAGAGTACTTTAGTGTTGTTGATGGATTGAATGGATTAGGATAGTTCTGCGATAAAGAAAATTCAATTGGCAAAATATTTACATCTACTTCAATTTCACCGGAGTATTTATACTGTCCGTCATTATCAATTTGTTTTAAGCGGTAAGAATAATTTCCGTTTAAAACATTTTTATCAATAAAAGAATATTCTTTTGGCGAGTTACTATTGCCGTTACCGTTTACAAAACCAACTTTTCCCCAATTTCTAATTCCCAATTTGTAATTCGTAATTCTTTGTACTGTAATGCTTCAAGTGGAAAAGGAATTTTCAAATTATAATATTTGTAAAATAAAAAATGGAGATTCCAACAATGAGAGAAAGAAAACACTACTCGGCTGAACAAAAAGTAATTATTCTAAGAGAACTTCTTGAAAACAAT